>CAVIUL010000023.1:0-9290 GCA_963645885.1 bacterium
TGTCCTGGATCTATAACAATTCCTTTTAAAGCCATATAATCACCTAATTTATTGTATGAAAAAACATATATTTTGCTAATATATGTTTTAATAAATTCCTTTTTGTTCTAGTTTTTCTTTTAAATCTTTTGCTGCTAGAAATCTAGCACTTTTTTTATTCTTTTCTTCTGGTGTTAGTTCTGCTAAAGTTCTTCCGTCTAGAAGTTCAAATATCTCATCAAAGCCAAAACCATTATCTCCTCTTCTCTCTGCTGTAATATTTCCCTCTACTATACCTTCTCCAACTATTGTGTCTTCTCCATTATAGTAAACAAGATTACAAACTACTATGGCACTTTTATCATCACATTTACTTACTTCATTTATTAAGTATTCATTTCTTTCTTTATCTGTCGCTTCTTCGCCTAGAAATCTATGTGTCATTACTCCTGGAAATCCATTTAATGCATTTATGCATAATCCTGAATCATCAGCAATGGTTGGCATATTAACTAGATTATATACTTCGTGTGCTTTCTTTTTAGCATTTCTTAAAAATGTATCACCATCTTCTTCTATATCTACATTTATTCCTTTATCTTTTAAAGTATAAAGTTTATCTTCATTAAATATACTTTTTATTTCATTTAATTTAAATTTATTATTAGTAGCAATTACTACTTCCATAATATCACCTCTACTTTACCTATTTAATTATATCACATTATCTTATCTTGGTTTTATATCTATCTATAACTTCAAATATAGCAATAGATAATCCTATTAATAAAGTCATTGTTAATAACATTACAATATTTAATGTTGCTAGTGAGAATAATTTTTTAAATAATAGTATTCCCATTATAAATAAAGTCATTAACATGCTCATCATAACTAAATGATATCTTTTTGGTGGATAACATACTCTATAAATATGAATAAATCCAACAGATGCTACTGTTATAAGTGATAGAGTTGATTTTTCAATAAAACTAAATGGTAAGAATGTTATTATAAGTATACAAATAACTATTATAAATGATGTTGGTATTGCTTTTTTAAATACATTTGTTAAGAAGTTACCTGTTACTTTCTTTTTATTTGGTTCTAATGCAAGTATGAATGACGGGATTCCAATAGTAAGAGCATTAGTTAATGTTAATTGTACTGGTATAAATGGATAGTTGTATGGAATTATCATAAATATTAATGCAAGCATTATAGCATATCCTGTTTTAACAATAAATAAACTTGCTGATTTTTCTATGTTATTTATAGTTCTTCTTCCTTCTTCAACTATACTCGGAATAGAAGTAAAATCTGAATTTAATAATACTAAGTCTGATACATTATATGCAGCTGTGCTACCACAAGCAAGAGCTATACTACAATCTGATTCTTTAAGAGCTAATACATCATTTACTCCATCTCCTACCATAGCTACAGTATGTCCTAGTTTTTTTAATTCTTTAATAATAATTCTTTTTTGAAACGGTGTTACTCTTCCAAATATTGTAGTATCATCTACACATTTTTTTAATTCTTCATCAGTTAGTTTACTAGCATCAACATATTTATTAAAATCTAATCCTAATCTTTTTACTATTCTTCTTATAGTTCTTGGATTATCACCTGATATTATTTTTATATCTACTCCTTCTTTAGTAAAATATTTTATTGTTTTTGATGCTTCTTCTCTTAGCTTATCTTCTAAAAGAATTAATCCTATTACATTATCATTCTCACTTTTATCAACTAACATAAGTACTCTATAGTCTTCATATTTTTGTAAATCAATTTTCTCTTTTGTTACAAATTCTGGTGCACCTAAAATATAAGTTTTATTATCAAGTTTAATTCCTGAATATTTTTTATCTGATGAAAATGGTATTATTTCATCTGCTTTTTTATAGTTTTTATTTTTAAAATATTTTTTTAATGCTATCATTGTTGCGTTATCATCTTCAAAGTTTCCACATATATTATTCATTATTTCATTAATTTCATAATCATTATTTAAAGTAATTACTTCTTTAACTTCCATGTCACCTTTTGTTAAAGTACCTGTTTTATCAAAACAAATGGTATCTACTCTTGCTAGTGTTTCTATACAATACAATTGTTTTACTAATACTTTTTGTTTAGATAATCTAATTACACTAACCGCTAGAACTGTACTTGTTAATAGTACTAATCCTTCTGGTATCATTGCTATTAATGCCGCAACTGTATTAATAATAGCCATATCTAGTGAACTTTTAAGTGTGAAATATTGGTTAATGAATAATAAAATTCCTAGTGGAATAATTACCCAAGATAATACTTTAATTATTGTATTAAGTGAATCTAAAAGTACTGAGTTTACTTTCTTTATATATTTTGCTTCTTTTGATATCTTTGAACTATAATTATCTTCTTTGATATGTTCTACTCTTGCATAACAATTACCAGATATTACAAAACTTCCCGATAGTATAGTATCTCCTTTTTTCTTTGTTATCGGATCAGATTCACCTGTTATAAATGATTCATTTACTTCTACTACTCCATCTAATATAATTGAATCAACTATTATTTGATTTCCTAATTTATATCTAATAATATCATCGAGTACTATATCATTTACACCTATTTCTGATTCTTTAGAGTCTCTTACAACTGTTACCTTTGGTTCGCACATTAATGATAATGTATCCACCTCTTTTTTAGCTCTTAGTTCTTGTATTATACTAATAATTGTATTTGTTAGAACAGTACCTAAAAACAATAGATTTTTATAACTTCCTGTTAAGAATACTATAATTCCTAAAGATAAATTTAACATATTAAAAAGAGTAAATATATTACTTAGTATAATGGTACTTATACTTTTAGTTGGAATTGTTGTATCTTTGTTAACGTTACCATTATCTATTTGATATTTTACTTCACTTTTAGTTAATCCAGTTTTTATATCTTTATTAAATCTTTTCATATATTTATTATATCACATGTAAAATAAAAAGCACGTTTAGTGCTTAATTTTAGTCTTCCTTTACTACTTTTTCTAAATATAATTTTTTATCAAAACCACCACGTTTAGCTTTTTTCTTTTTGACTATTTCTATTATCTTTTCTAGATTAGCTTTTTCTAGTTTAGCAAGTGATATCATTATTTCTAACATATCAGCTAGTTCTTCTACTCTATCTTCTCCACTTGCTTCCAAGACTTCTTGATATTCTTCATAAAGTTTATCTTCTAGAGCCTTTTTATATTCATCATCATTAAGTATTCTAGTTACTGCTGCTCCATCATTATTACCTTTTATTATTTCAGGTATGTTATCTCTTACTAATTTATTATATACTTTTTCCATTATTTACCACCCTTTACAAAGTTAATTAACTCTTTATTCATATATATTTTTATTTTACCTTTAACTTCTATATTGAACTTTTTGGATGCCAGTTCTTCTCCATCAATATTACTATTTATTTCATTATTAGATATTAAGGTTAGTTTATTTGTTTGGAATTTATGAACTTTTTTATATTTTTCATGTTTTCCTTTTTTCATTGATAATATCATTTTCATTATATTAAATTTATTATCATCTTCAACAGCGTAGACATCTATTAAACCATTATTTAATTTGAAGTTTGGAGATATGTTATATCCACTTCCATAGTAGCCTCCATTACATACAGCTACAGTTGCGAAGTCTCCTTCGATTTCTTCATTATTCATTTTCAATACAAAATGTCTTGGTTCATATTTTAAGAATGAGTTTATAACACTTACGTTATATCTTTGACTTTTTGGTATCATTTTAGATTTAATTAATCCTTTATTATTAGCTACATCTGCATCTATTCCAAAGCAAGCTACATTTATAAAGTATCTATCATTTATTTTAATTACATCGCATTCTTCAGTTTCTTTTTTTATTTCTTTTAAAGCACTTCTATAAAAATCGTTCCCTGTTCCACATGGTATAAATCCCAAAGTGTTGTTAGTACCAATTAAAGCATTTAGAACTCTATTGATCATACCATCTCCACCTACTGCTACTATAGTATAACCACATTTTCTATATTTTCTTACTATGTCTTCTGTAGAATTATCTTCATTATTAATTTCTACTTCAAATTCCATATTTTTTCTAACACAAAAGTCTTTTATTCTATGAATTACTTCATTTATTTCATCTTTTAAAGTAAAGCTATTTATTACAAATATATATTTCATAATACCACCATATTTATTTTATCAAAATTGTTAGTTATTATCTAGATTGACTTATCAAATTATTAATGATAATATAAACTTAAATTGGAGGATGTATGAAAAAAAACGCTGCTAAGAGTATAAGTATCTTGGCTCTTACTGCAACAATTATATTAACTGGATGTAGTAAAAATTCTAAAAAGGAGAAAGTGCATTCTAATGTTTCACCTAGCACATCTTATAGTGATGTTGTTCTTGATAATCATGATGATGTAACTATAGAAGATTTAGTCGATACTATAGAAGTAGATAGTCAAAAAGATGTTGAATTTGACACAGAAGATGAAGCACCAAGTGTAGCAACTGAAGACTCAAAACTAGAACATTGTGAAAATGAGAACTATGATAATCAATTAGCTTTCTGTAATGACCTTATGACTATGTTAAAAGGTGAAAATAAAGACTTTGAGTACTTTAAAAGCGATGAAGAAGCTTATCAATTCTATAATGATCATATGCTTGAATCATATTACTTATATTATCTAAATAAAAAAGTTGATATGTCTGATATAGTAACCGAACTAAATAACTTATATGTCTTATCTCAAGTTCCTTCATGTGTACCAGATGAATATTGGGACTTTATGTTTGCTCATCTAACTAAAACAATGCAAGGAAATTCATTATATGAAGAATATATAGATTTATCAACATTTATACATGATAATTCATTAAGTAAAGATATAAAATTAACATTAAAAAATTAAGATTGAAAGTTAAATGCTTTCAATCTTTTCATTTAGTACAGAATATAAATAAGTATTAACCTTCTTATTAGTTATATTCTCTATATAGTTTTTATATCCATATAACTGATTTTTATAATTATCATCAGTTATACTTTTTAGTTTAAAATCAATTATATCAATATGATCACTATACTCTAACATTAAGTCTATAATACCATGATAATTAATATTGTCTTTTTCATAGAAGAATTCGTATTCATGATATATATCAGAATCATTTACATTTTTAAGTAAATCATTATTTAAAAACTTTTCTATTTTATCTTTTATAAAATTATCATCTATTAAACTTAAATCAGGATTCTTATAATCTATTAATTCTAAGTATTCATGTATTCTTGTACCATATTTCATCATTTTTATTTCTTCTTTAGTACTTAATTTATTTGATTCTTTTGAGAAGTGTTTTTCTTCTGTTATGTCATTTTCAATGTTTATTTCTTCGACATTTATATCATCTTTAATATCAGTATTATTTTTAATATTTATTGTTTTATTATATTGATAATCTTTAGTTAAACCTAGTTTAGTAATATCAATTGTTTTAAAATATTTATCTAAGTAATCTTTGACTCCATACATAAAGTCTGATAGTTTAGTAAAAGATAATCTTCTTATTTCTTCTATAACACCATTATCATTCTTTTCTAGTTTTTTAGTTTCTTTTTCCGGAAGAACTATTATCATTTTCTCACGAGCTCTTGTTAGTGCTACATAGAATAATCTTATTTTTTCACTTATTTCTTCTTTTATGAAATCTTTTTTATAAAGTTCTTTTACTACAGATGTAGTTACATCTTCCATATTAGATGGAACTATTAATCCATAATTTTTATCACATATGAATTTATCTTTAAGTTCACTAGTATTAAATTCGTGATCTAAATCAGCAAAGTAACATACTGGATACTCAAGACCTTTAGATTTATGTATTGTTAATATTTTAACTGAGTCAGAGTTACTACTGAATGTTGTGTATTTTATATCTTCATTATTTTCAATAATATCACTTAAATAATCTCTAAAATCAATAATAGACAGTCCTAGATTACTAAGTGAAGAAGATAATTTTGATATTGTTTCTAGTCTTACATTAGTATTTTCATAATCACCTATTTTATATAGTTTGTTATAAAAATCAGTTATATCTAAAATATCATTAAATAACTCATTACTTGTTTTGATATTTATATTTTCTATACTACTAAAATCTTTATAAATAGTTGTTTCTTTATAATTTTTAGAATTTATAGTATCAAATATATATTCATCTGTATATTCATATAAGAAACTTCTTGCGATACTTGTAAAATCATATTTAAAGTCTTCATTAAAATTATTTTCATTTATATGAATAATTAGATCTGCTATATTTTTAATTAAATAAATATCAGTACTTGCGTTTAGTTTACCATCTTTAAGTATCGTAAGTGGTATATCTAAGTATTCAAATATTTTTTTAAATGTATCAAAGTATCTACTTCTATCAAGTATTATTACAAAGTCATTATATGTTGCATCTCTTAGTTTACTTGTTTCTTTGTCAAATACTTTTAGTTTATTTTTCATCTTATCTTTTATGTCTTTAGCAATAGTGAATATTTCAACTTCTGCGTTATCAAAGTTAGTTTCTTTTTTATTATTCATGTACTCTAATACTTCAAAATCATAATTAAAGTCATTCATTTTTTCAGTATCGTATGCTGTATTTCCATAAACCATTTCATGTGTTTCTTTATACTCTGCTGAACCTAAACTTGAATCCATGATAAGGTCAAATACTTTATTTATATTATCTAATACTTCAAATCTTGATCTAAAGTTCTTTATTAAGTCTATTTTATAGCCATCAATATTTTTTGAATAGTTACTATATTTTTCTTTGAATATATTTGGATTAGACCCTCTAAATCTATAGATAGATTGTTTTATATCACCAACCATATAAACATTATTATTAGCAATCATACTTATAAATATATCTTGTACATCATTAGTGTCTTGATATTCATCTATCATTATCTCTTTAAATGAATCTTTTAATTCATTTCTTACACTCTCATTTTCTTTTAGAATTTTAATCGATAACCTAGATATATCACTGAATGTATATATATTATTTTCTTTTTTATACTTTTCTACTTCACTTAAATATCTTTTTATTATTTCAAGTATTGTTATAACTGTTTCTTTTGATGATAAAATATCATTTTTTATGTCTTCAAGTGTTCCGTAGTTTCCATAAGAAACCAAATCATCAACTAATTTTTTTAAGTTAGCTTTTGCTTCTTTTGCTTCTTCTTCACTACCACGAGGTGCGCTCGGAAGTTTAATACTTTCATACAAATGAAGTTCATCTATATCAGCATTTAATATACCTAAACAACTATTTTGAAGATTCATGCAGTAATCATAATCAAAATACATATTCATATTATCAAGTTCTAACATTATTGTTTTTTTCTTATCATTTATAAATTCTCTATATTTTGTTAACAAGTTGTTAACATTATCTTCTTCATAAAAGTTGTTAATAACATTTTCTATAAATTCATCTCTATCTATATAGTCACTTATTTTATTACATAAAGATAGTATATTACTTTTAAGTGATTTATCATTCTTAACACAGTATTTCTTTATAAGTTTTATAAAACTTTCATTCTTCTCTTTATAGAACTCTTCAAATATATTATCAAGTATTTTCTTTTGTTCTAGTTTTACGATTGATTCATCAGTTATTGCGATATTTGAAGATATATTTAAAAGATAATGATATTTTTTTACTACTGAGAGAGCAAACGAATCGAATGTTGTTATATACGCACTTGAAAGTAAAGTTAGTTCATCTTTAAATTCTGGTATTTTACCTATTTTCTTTCTGATTCTATCTTTCATTTCATCTGCTGCTGCTCTTGTAAATGTTAAAATTAATAATTCATTTACATGAATACCATTTTGTATTTTGTTAATAACTCTTTCTGAAAGTACTGCTGTTTTACCACTACCTGCACCAGCACTTACTATTATATTTGAGCCAGATTTAACTATTGCTTCTTCTTGTTCTTTTGTCCATTTTGGCATTATTTCACCTCCTCAAATATATTTTTAACTTCTTTAAGTGTTACTGTATCTTTTGGTTTCATAAAACATATATCTTTATATTTACAAAATTTACATCCAATTACTTCATTATTCATTTCTTTAGGATTTATGTTAAATTTTGAATCTAATATATCCATAGATGCTTCTTTTATTTTAGTTTCAACAACTTTATTTAAAATATCTATTTCTTCATCATTGATAATTTTTGAATATGCATAGAAACCTTTACTACTAGTTCTAAGACTTTTAATAACTTTTGAATCATTAAATGATGAATCTACTTTGTCTATAATATCTAAATCACTATTAGTATATCCTTGTAATTTTAAACTATCTAATCTCTTTTCTTTATCAGTAATATTATTTAATATTTTTTGTAGATAGAAACCACCTATTCTAACATCTTTAATTTCATTCTTTATTAGATATATATAAACTGGTAACTGCATCTCTAAACCATAAATAGAATTATTTATATTTAAATTTGGATTTCCAGTTTTATAATCTATTATTGCTACTACTGTTTTACCATTAAATTTATTATATAAAATCTTATCAACGAATCCTTTAAATCTAATATGTAAATCTTTGTCAACGTCTATAACTATTTCTTTTTCATACATAGATTCAGTTAATTGTGTGTAAGATAATTGATTTTTGATTGTTTCTATTACTAAAACTAATTCATCTTTTAAAATACTTAAAAAGAATTTTTCTGATTCACTAAATTCATAATCAGATTTTTCTATTTCACTTTCATACGTTCTTATAATGTCTAAATCGCTTTCAAAACACATTGATAATATCTTGTGAAATATAGTTCCAACTATTGCTTCGAAAGTATCTTCATATTTATTAACTTTTAAAATATAATCTAAATAATATCTAAATGAACACATATAATAATCATTCATACTTGTATATGATAATGTTAAACCATTATTAAAGAAATTTTTTATTTTAGATTTATCTATTAATTTATATTTATTATCAAAACTTGAATATTTCATGTCTTTATAGTGAGAACTTAGTTTTAATAAATCATCTGTCACAGTACCGAATTTAGAATTTTCATCTTTTTCACTAACTAATTTTAATTTATTATAACTATTTGATTCGTTATAACTAATATTTAGTTCTTTTTCTTCAAATAAATCTTTTTCATATGAAGATGATATATATATTTCACT
>CAVIUL010000023.1:9556-16041 GCA_963645885.1 bacterium
GTGTTTTAATATTATCTATTTCATTAAATACCATATCTTTAACTAATTCAAAATCATTACACCACAAATAAGAATTAACTACATTAATTATACTTTTAAATATATCATTTTCTTCTTTAGTGTTTATAAACTCTTTTAATTTTTCTATAGTTATACTTATATCACTATTATATAGTTCTTTAAATTTAATTACTAAAGATGTCGATTTTATTGTTTCAAATGATGGTAAGTTAATTGGTATATTAAATAATTTAAATGTTTTTCTTATTATAAACTCATAATCGCTTTTGACATTTGCTAGCTTTATATTGTTAATATTTACTCCACTCTTTATTAATTTAGTTATACTAAAACACACAAAAGCTATCTCTTCTTCAGAGTTATTTGCTTTATATAATTCTTTTACGCTTTCAGTATCTTCATCGTTATAACTAGTTATATTAGAATAACTTTCTAATTCTTTAAATATATTTTTATAAAACTTATCAATGTACTTTAAATTATATAATACTATATCTTTGCCTTTTAAGAATTCTTTAAATAAATTATTGTATGTTAATAAATTGTTAGTATCTAATTCTTCTCTTATTTCTTTTAGAAAGTTTACTTTTTTAGTATCTATATTTCCTATAAAGTAAGTGTTTTCTATATATATTTTAGCTATTTCAGGTATACAATTATATTTATTACTTACAAAATATATTGCTTTATTATCATAATCAAAATAATATTTCTTTTTAAATTCACTTAAAGTAATAACTTTTACATTAATTAATTTATTTATTTTTTTAATAAAACTCTTTTTAGCATAATCATTAAGTATTACTATTTTATTATTAAATTCTTCCATATTTACCTCTTAATAATTATAACATATTATTTTATATACAATAAAAAAACTTAGAGGTTTACTCTAAGTCTTATTTTTTCATGATGTTAGTAATTTCTTGGTTTAAGTGTTCTAGAAATTCCAGCTTCTCTTTCTAGTAATTCTAATTCTCTTTCTTTTAATTCGTTTTGTTTTTCAATAGCTTCTGCTAAACGTTCTAAAGTTTTAGCATTCTTATTGAATTCTTTAATAGCATATTTTAATCCATCAGTTTCTCTTAATGCATTTTTTAATGCTATCATGCAATCTGTTTCATATGACATATCTATTCCCCCTTAAGTGACAAGTATTATACATTAACTTTGTATTTATGTCAAATTTATATCTTATATGTTATAATTATTTTGAAGGTATGGTGATAATATGAATCTTAAAAAGTTAATTGGTCCTATAAAAATAGTTGTAATATTATTGATGATTGTTCTTGGTACTTTAGCTGTATATAATATATATTCATTCGGATATAGATTATTACTAGGTACTAAATATGCATATTTAGGTGGATATGCCACCCATCAAGTTAATGAAGATAATATGGCACCTGACTATAAAAAAGGTGATATGGTTATTCTTAAAAGAAATGATGTTTATAAAATAGATGACACAATACTATATAATTATCATGGTTCATATAGACTTGCAAAAGTTGTTGACTACTCTAATGGTATTTATACTATTACTGATAATTTGAATAGTATTGAAGATGGATATATTGTTACTGATGAAATGATTATTGGTTTTACTACTGAAACTTTTAAAAACTTCGGTGCAATATATTCAATTATTACTAGTCCATTAAGTATTGTATTCTTTATGTTAGCAATAGGTGGTTATTTCTTTTTAACGTTAGGAGACAGAGGATAATGGCATTAAATGAAGTAAAAGAATATTTAAAGAAATATAACGCTGAAGATAGGGTTGTTGTATTAAATGAAAGTAGTGCTACTGTTAGTATGGCTGCACACGCATTACATACAACCGAAGAGAGAATTGCTAAAACATTATCATTTAAAGTTGGTGATAAAGTTATACTTATAGTGCTTGCTGGAGATGCTAAAATTAATAATTCTAAATTTAAACATTTCTTCCATGAGAAAGCACATATGTTACCATTTGATGAAGTGGAAAATCTTACTGGTCATCCAGTTGGTGGTGTTTGTCCTTTTGCTGTTAAACCAGGTGTAGAAGTTTACTTAGATGAATCCCTTAAAAGATTTGAAACTGTTTTCCCTGCTTGTGGAAGTCCTGCTTCTGCGATTGAAGTCACAATAAAAGAGTTAGAGGAATTCTCTAACCCTGTAGGTTGGACTGACGTATCAACTATTTAATATTCTTTGTAGGATATTTATTAGTTATTACATGTACTTCTTTTTTACATTCAAGAAGTACTTTTTTGTTGTCATAATTTTTAAGTGCTTTAATAATTATATCTGCGATTTCTATAAAGTCTTTATCATTTAGACCTCTTGTAGTCATAGCAGCGCTTCCAAGTCTTAATCCACTTGTTATACTTGGTTTTTCTGTATCAAATGGTATTGCATTTTTATTAACAGTTATATTTATTTTATCAAGAGTTTCTTCTGCGATTTTACCAGTTATTCCAAAACTAGATTTAACATCTATTAGCATTAAATGATTATCTGTAGCATTTGAAACTACTTTTACACCATTCTTTTTAAATTCTTCTGCCATCGCATTTGCATTTTTTATAATATTTTTTGCATATTCTTTAAATTCTGGTTGTAATGCTTCATAGAAACATTGAGCTTTAGCAGCTATTACATGCATAAGTGGTCCACCTTGTATACCCGGGAATACTACTTTGTTAATCTTTTTAATTATTTCTTCATTATTAGTTAGTATTAATCCACCTCTTGGACCTCTTAGAGTTTTATGTGTAGTTGATGTAACAACATCAGCATATGGAACTGGATTCATATGAAGTCCAGCAGCTACTAATCCTGCGATATGTGCCATATCTACCATTAAGTAAGCTCCACATTTATCAGCTATTTCTCTAAACTTTTTAAAATCTATACTTCTACTATAAGCACTACATCCTGCGATTATCATTTTTGGCTTTTCTTGTAAAGCAAGTTCTTCAATCTTATCATAGTCTAATGTTTCACTCTCTGGATCTAATTCATATGAAACTATTTCATAATCAATACCACTAAAACTTACTTTACTTCCATGAGTTAAGTGTCCTCCTTGAGCAAGTGACATTCCAAGTACTTTATCTCCATGATTTAATAATGCTCTATATACTGCCATATTTGCTGAACTTCCACTATGTGGTTGAACATTTGCATAAGCACTTCCGAATAATTTACATGCATATTCTATAGCCTTATTTTCGAATATATCAATATATTCGCATCCTCCATAATATCTTTTTCCTGGATAACCTTCAGCATATTTATTAGTTAAAATACTTCCTTGTAATTCAAGTATTGCTTTGGATACATAGTTCTCACTAGCAATTAATTCTATGTTGTTTTGTTGTCTTTTCTTTTCTAAATTTAATGCCTTTTTTAATTCTATATCCATATTACCTTCACCTCATTATAATTATAACAAATATTAAAAGATATATCTTCACTTGATATATCTTTTTTACATTATTCTACTGATTTTAATGATTCAACCATCTTAATACGCTTTAAACTAAAGTATGTAGCTATGTCAACTAAAATTGTAAATATAAGTGTTATTCCTAAAGAATAAATATAACTATAAATAGATATTTTAGGACTAAACATTGTTATATCTAATTCACAAGTTTTAATTATATACATGGTTAATATATATCCAATTAAGCATCCTAACATCATACCAATAAATGTTAGAATTTTGTTTTCTCTTCCAATATAGTTATAAACTTCATTATCGTAGAATCCTAATACTTTTATTGAAGCAAGTTCTCTTTTTCTTTCACTTATATTTATACTTGATAAATTATAAAGTACTACGAATGCTAAGAGTCCTGCTGAAACAATTAATATACCTGATACTTGTCCAAAGTTTTCCATTGCATCATCAAATATAGTTCTACTAAGTGAATTATAAGTTAGTTTTGATACTGAGTCATACTCTTTTAATTTCTTTGATAATTCTTTTCTTGTTTCATCAGTTAGATTATTAACTTTTACAAGCATTGTATTATATGAATCACTATTATAAACATCTTTACTCATATAAATATAATGCATTATATAGTTTTCTGTGTTTCCACCAACTTTAGTAGTGTATTCTTTATCATCTAGTTTTATTTTTAAGGTGTCATTTTCTTTTAATTTAAGAAGTTTATATAACTTTTCTGATACATATATTTTATCTTTAAGACTATATTGTTTCTTTGTTTTTCTATCTTGTATTTTTATAAAATCACTATAGTCATCAAATGGTACGATTAATTGTACTGTTTGATTTGTATCTTTATTTAGAATATCTATTGCTTCTTTATTTACTTTTAATGTACCTGTAAATTCTTTTAATTTTGATATTTCTTCATAATCTTTATCTAGTGTTTTACTGTCTTTGTTAAAAGTTATTTCAAGATCATAACTAAATATTTCTTCATATTGATTTGGTACCATGTCTGTTATACAATCTTGTATTCCAAAGCCTGTTATTATTAGACCTGTGCATCCAGCTATACCTAATATTGTCATTAAGAATCTTTTTTTGTATCTAAATACATTTCTTACTGTTACTTTTCTTGAGAATGATAAATGTTTCCATATGAATGGTATTCTTTCTAATAACACTCTTTTTCCTGCTGCTGGACTTTTTGGTCTTAATAGTTCTGCTGGTACTTCTTTTAATGATTTCTTTACTGCTAGGTATGTTGATAAAAGTATACATCCTATTGCTATTAAGGAGCCAAGTAATGCACTAGTTAAATCAAAACTATTAACAAAATCTCCTAGAGTATACATTAAACTATACATTCCATAAATTATACTTGGTATTGTTTTTGAACCAATAATGACTCCTAGTACTGAACCTATTGTTGTTGCAAGCAATGCATAAATTATATATTTAAATAATATTTGATTATCATTATATCCAAGTGATTTTAATGTGCCTAGTTCTCCTCTTTCTTCTTCTACCATTCTTGTCATAGTAGTTAAACTTACAAGTACAGCTACGATATAAAATAATAATGGGAATACTTTTGCTAATTTATTAATTCTTTCACTATCTTGAGAGAAACTATAATATCCAACATTAGAATCTAAATCTAGAATATACCATTCAGGTTTCTCAAGTTCATCTATTTCTTTTTTAGCATCTTCTATTTTCTTATATGCATCTGCAAATTCTTTATCTGCTTTCTTTCTATTATCTTCTAGTTCTTTTCTTGCCTTCTCTATTTGTTTTTTACCATTATTAATTTTAGTTCTGGCACTTGATATTTGGCTATATGTTTTCTTTTCTTCTTTAAGCAAAGTATTATAGCCGTCATTTAGTTTCTTCAAATTTGATTCTAAAACTGATAATTGTGCTTTAAGAGCAGTTGTATCTCCACCAACACTTTCTAAGTAAGTAATATTCTTTTTTAGAGTAGAAATTCCATCATTAACTTTTTTCTTGTTAGTTTCTATTTCTTGTTTTTTTGTTTTAAATGTTTCTTTTGCTTTCTTTTCATTATTATTTAGTTTTGTTAAATTGCTGTTAAGAGTTTTTTCATTTTTGTTTATTTTAGCTTCTGCATCATCTAATTTCTTATACGCATCTTTTTTCTCTTTGTTATATTTATCTATATTATCATTTAATTCTTTTAGGGCATCATTCTTTTCGTTATTAAATCTAGTTTCTATAAATTCATTTGTTATTACTTCTAGTTTATCTTCTTCTGTGTTGATAAGTTGTTCATATGATTTTGAATAAGTGCTTTCATTATTATTTAGCTTTATATAGCTTTCTGTATAGTAGTCACTATCAAAGTTAGTAATTAGTGAATACATATAGAAATTTACTTTGCCATTTAATAGTTTAGTACTTCCTCTTTCTCTTGATATATATAATGGGCTTTTAACAAAACCTACTATTTTTAATGTTTTTTCTTTAAGTGTATCATTATCTATAGTTATGGTGTCACCTATTTTGTAGTTACCTAAATCTTTATTCTTTTCTATAACACATTCTGTATTTGTTTCTGGCAATCTTCCTTCTACTACGATTAGTTTGTTCATTTTAGCATTTGGATCATAAGAATGAACTTTTACAACGTAATCATCATCAATTCTAATTAATGCATCCACGCTATAAGAAGGTTCTACATCATAACCTTTTTCTTTTAATATATTTATTTCATCTTTAGTAATTCCCCAAGTTGACATTAGATTAATATCATAAACATTTTGTTTTTTAAAGTATTCATCTACGCTTTCTTCCATATTAGGTGAAGTTTGTCTTATTCCTGTAAAGAATCCTACTCCTAGAAGTACTATTGCTAGAATTGATAAGAATCTTTTAAATGTTTTTTTGATACTTAGGAAACTTTGTTTAGTTAGTGTTTTCACTACCATTCAATCCTTTCTATATCAACTGGTTTTTTATTTATTTTTACTTCTTCTACTTTTCCACT
>CAVIUL010000023.1:16312-17448 GCA_963645885.1 bacterium
GTTTCTTTTGGAGACAAAGAATTTTTGCATATTTCTGTTGCTAATTCTACATTTTCAAGTGCTGTTAGATTTTGAATAAGATTATAGAATTGAAATACAAATCCTATATTTGTTCTTCTATACTTTATTAATTCTTTTTTTTTATATTTAGTTATTTCTTTTCTTGCTACTATTATTTCTCCGCTTGTTGCTTTATCCATTCCACCTAAAATATTTAATGCAGTTGTTTTTCCAGCACCTGAATGACCTAGTATACAAACAAGTTCTCCTTGCTCTATTTCAAAATTTACATTATCTAATGCTTTAACTTCTATATCCCCTGATTTATATATTTTACTTACATTTTTAAATTCTATGTATGCCATAATTATCACCTAACTTTATATTATCATTTTTCACACAAATAAAAAAGTAGTATTTCTACTACTTAATTTATTCTATTTTATTGATTTTGATTCATATCAACAGTTTGTGGTCTATCAATTTGAATTTCTTGTTGAACTGGTTCACTTACAACAACTGGTTCTTCTGGTGCAGTCTCTGGTGTAATGAATGTTGGTTGTTTTTCTTGAACTACAACTTGTGGTTCTTCAGTTACTTCTGGAATGATGTGTGCTTGTGGTTCAGTATTATTGTTTCCAATTGGACCATTTGCCATCATATCATTTGTTTGTGGTTGAACTTCTGCTGCCATTGGTTCTTGCATTTGAACAGGTTCAGTTACAGTTGCAGCTTCTACTGGTTGTTCATTTGCTACAGGTGCTTGAGCTGTTTCCATTGGCATTTCTGGTGTAACGTTTCCATTTACTAGTGCTGGATTTGGTACTGCTTGAGCAATTGATGGATCGTAATCAGCATGAATTGGTTCGTTTTGTGCAGGTACAGGTTCTTTACCTTTTTTACCTTTTTTAATAATTGTGATAATTATAATAATTACAATTATTACTGCTGCTGCAATTCCACCATATAATATATAATAATTTGTCATATTTTTTAATTCGAATGAGAATTCAATATTACTCATTTGACTTTGCATTAATGACCAAGTTAATGTTTTACCATCACTTGATACATTTGTTGCATTATTTGTTAATGCTTTTTCTGGTAAATTTACAATATAACTAAATTCCATTTCT
>CAVIUL010000024.1:0-17024 GCA_963645885.1 bacterium
TGTAACTATAACTAGCTATTTTATCTTCGTCTTCCATGGTAATTTTCGCATTTACATTCTTATAATTGATAAAGTCAATTTGTGTTCCATCTTTCAGTGTCTTTTTTGTCGTTGGAACATCATATTCTATTTTTATATTACCTTGTCCTTTACCTTTATCACTTGTTTTATTATTATAAGTTGGACACACCAAAGTAACAGAATAACTGTAATGTGTTTTATCATATTTATATACTTGAACTTTTGTTTCTTGTGCTTCACATTCATTCTTATGTCTATCAACTACTTTACCAATGTATTTTTTTGCTTGTAAAGTTGATAATTTTATTTCTGTTTTCATACCTACTCTTTTAGGTAAAGAATTACGATTATCTTGTGTATAACTTTTAGCAGCTAATATTATCTCATCTTCTTGGGCTTCATAATATTCTATTTCTGCCTTTTTAAGTATAAAATTTACACTTACAATGGCAATTGATGATAATAAGCCTAATATTACTATAGCAGCAAGTATTTCAACTAGTGAAAAACCTTTTTTATCTTTTTTTATAGTCATTACGATCACCTTTTATCCTTACATTGTAAGTATATCTTTTTTGACGTATAAAGTCAATTTTAAATATTAAAATGGTTATGTAAAACATTGCTATTATCTTTACCTTATTTACTTTGACTTTTTCATTTGATATAATGTAGATATATAAGGTATATGAAGGATGTGTTTTTATGAAGAAAAAACGTACTTTTTTATTATTGTTTTCTGTTATTTCAATCGGTTTAGCTGGAATCCTATTTTCGTTTAGAAAAACTATTACTGGTAATAATGATTATTTTAAGTCATCCACTTTAGCAGCCAATAGTAGTTGTACTGTGGATGGGAGATCTGGTAGTTATAATTTTTCATTTAATGCAACAGAACGAACTTCTGGTGTGGATTATTGGCAATGTCATACTACATCTGGTTATTGGACTACTTGTCCAAATTCAAGCGGGTGTAAATATTATAAGATAAATGCCGATTCTGGATATGATCAAATTAAAACTTATGATATTGCTGGAAATGAATCAGATATTAAATATTTATACAAAAAAAGAAGTTCACAAGTAAGCGGTACGCAAAATAACGAATCTATTTCAAAAACTGTTTGTCCATCTGATGAACCAAAAATTATTGATGATTATTATGCGTATGAAGGTGAAATTTCTAGTGTTATTATAACATCTAACGGTTGTATAAAATTTACTGGAACTGGTGATGAAAAAAAATCAAGGATATACTCCAATGCGGGTCATGCTTTAAAAAAGACTTGTAAGGCAGGAACTTATTCTGATAAAAATGGCAAATGTACAGCCGAAGACTATCGATTACAAAACGATACTTGTTGGTGTGCTATGCTCGCTGACAGTAATGGTAAACTATCAATTGCTTGGAACGATTCACCTGGAGTTTGTTTAAGAAAAAGAACGTATTGTACTGATAAATTTAGAAGTTCAGATAATGCTGCAACAAAATACGCTAATATTACCTCAGATACAAAAGAAAGCTATCTTGGTGATGTAGTCGTTGGTAATGGTTCAAATAATTGGGGAAGTTCTTATGACTTTTCTCGTCCTCTTAATAGTGAAGTATATGCACAATATGATAATATTACTAAAATAATGAAAGACTCAATTTCTTCTTACCCAGACTATGAAAAGTTAATTGGTACCGCAACACGTTCTACTGATACTATTAATAAAGTAGCAAACTTTGCTACTGCAGGTACACCTTCAGGAAGTGGTGTTACAACAGCAACTTCTATAAATGAAGTTTGTAAAAAAATCGTCAACAAATCATCTAACATTGGTATGAAAACTACTATGCCTGGTGGTACTGTCATATATATTGTTCCGATAATATCATCTGCTCCATGTAATTTTATAGAGAGAGAGCCTACTGTTGAAAACCCAATTTATAAAAGTAATAAATATTATACATCAGAAGATAAATCTAATAATAAATATTTTTATTACTGTGACGCTTCAAAATATGATGGAATTGAGAACAACCAGTGTTATAAAAATACTACAGAATATGGTTATAATTATATAGTAGATTATTATTATGAAGGATAGTGATTTTTATGAAAAAGAAAATTTTTATACTTGTAATGGAAATTATTGGTGTCATTCTTATTATTACTGGAATAATTCTAGCTTGTTCTGGTAAACTTAAAATCAATGTTTCTAATACTATGGATAAAGAAATTTTAAAACTGGTAAAAAATGATTATATAATTTCAAATATTTTATATGGTACTCCCAAAACTGTAGAAGATTACTTTTTTATCGAAGATGTTCAATATAAGAAGATCGATTATGATGATTATAAAACTTTAAATTATCCTTATTCAATTATTGATAATACTTACACGGGAGTTACTCACACATATTTTAATGATGATGTTAATAAATATAATAAATATATGTTAATTGATGATATCGTATATGTTAATATTAATAGTAAGTGTGATATTGGGAAGTTTGATAAGAATATAAGTACATATTTTGATAAGAATAATAATATAATTATTAAAAGTAATGGGCGTGAGACTAAAGCAGAAAAAATAAATGGAAAATATAAATTAGATGGTAGTCTTTATAATTGTATTGAATATTAAAAGTGAAATTAATTAATTTTACTTTTTTTATTTTTATGCTATAATTTTTATGTAATGTAAGGATGGTAGATATGAAAACAAAATATAAAATTGTATTTTTAAGTATATGTTTTATTTTAGGTATTTTTATACGTTTTGATTTACCTTATAAGTTAATTTCGGTTTTAACAAGTAAAAGTATTACTGTTACTGCTACTGAGTATTATGCAAATTGTTCTATTACTGGTTCTGAAAGTAGTTTAACTGTAAAGGCTACTGCTACTGAGAATACTTCTGGTATCGATGACTGGTCTTGCAGAAAATATGGCACTAGTACCTGGGTTACTTGCCCTCAATCATCTTTTTGTAAGGCTTATTCTTTAACTGGTTGGAATGGATATGACGCTATTAAGACTGCTGATTTGGCTGGAAATGAATCCAATGTTTCAACACTATATATTAATGATTATGAAAATGAGTATGGTGAGCCAAGTACTTCTTCTACTATTACTCTTAATACTGGTTCTAATGCTATACACATTATTTCCAAGGCGGAGAATTATGGTACTATATCATCTGTTAGTATTTCTAGTAATGGAAGTATTAAAATAACTGGCACCCCTGAAGTTAGGACTAGACAAAAAGAAAATACAACAACACATCCTGTATACAGTATTACTTTATGCCCTGCTGGTAAACCTGTTGAAAGAAATGGTTCATATTATTGTGAAGCCTCTTCTTATAGACTTCAAAACGATACCTGTGTATGTGATTTAAAAAAGAACAGTTCAGGAAAATGGGAATTTAATACTTCATCAGGATGGAAAAAGGCATATATTTGTGTAAGAAGTCAAACTTATTGTTCCGATGAATATGATGATTATGCTTCAGTAGATAGTCTATATGATATTGTAACAAAAAGAACGAAAAATTCGCAAAATTGTTCTGATGGTGCAGCTTGTTCAAATTCAAATATGTATTCAAGAGATTTAAATTCTCTTTGCTTTACGTATTATAAAACTGATGGCAATGGTAGTACCTATGGTGGAATATTTTCTAATGACTGGTATGAAAATTATTCATTTTTCAGTTCTAAAATTACTGGATATGGCACTAACACATTACCAGCCAAGTCTTCGTTAAGAAAATTAATGGTTGCGGCAAGTGAATCTACATCAACTATTTGTAATGGTTCTACTACTGGAACTACTTCTGGTACTAATTATTATTCATCTCATTCTGGTGTAACGTATAATGGTGAGGAAGGAATATGTAACTATTTAATGGATAAATTAAATGCTGGTGCTACAGATATTCATGGTGTTTCTAACGGCGATAGTATGATGATTCCAATTATAAGTTCTGCTACATGTTATTTTAATGGAGCTAAAGCTAATTCTGTCGGTTACTCAGAAACTGCTGCAGATTTAAGTAATAATACATTGTATTATTGTACAACTGGTAAAATTGAAAGTACAGCTGATGGATATACGTGTAAAAAAACAACGTATTATGATGAATACTATTATTATTATGATTGGTATGTTTATTATTTAAGGAAATAAAGTATAAGGAGTTTTATATGAAAAAGAAAAAGTTATTTTTTATTATTTTATCAATACTTGGTACACTACTTATAGTTTCTTCAATTATTTACTCTTTTGTTTTATCTTCTAATAAAAATGATTCAAAGCAAAAAAGTAAGAGTTCTTCAAAGATTTTAAACTTATTGAAAAATGACTATATGATTTCTAATTTAATATATGGAAATCCTGAAGTACAAGATGTTCCGAGTGTTTCTATAGAAAATGTTAGATATAAGTTTCTTGTTAGTGATGATGTAGTTAGTGTAGAAACATTACAAAGACTTATAAATAGTACATATACTGGTGATTTATATTCTGATACAATGAGTAACCTTAATAGCTATAATAAGTATGTAGAAATTGAAAATAAATTATATGTAAATGTTAATAGTAAATGTGATATAAAGAAATACACGGATAAGTATTCTATAGTTAGTGAAACTGAAGATAGGATTATAATTGATACAAATGATAAGGCTATTACTATTGATAAGATTGATGGTAATTATAAATTAAAAGAAAGTGCCTATTTATGCGATAATGAATAGTAATTTGTAAATTAAAAACGTAGAAAAATCTACGTTTTTATTTATTTTATTATTGTTACATAATTATCTTTTCTTGGTTTGGCATCTAATGGTACTTGGTCTGGATATCCTAAAATACAATGTCCAATTCCAACATATTCTTCTGATATATTCCATTCTTTTAATAGTTCTTTTCCTTCAGCTGTTTCAAACTCTTCTTTTGCTCTATTTATCCAACAAGAACCTATTCCTAAGCTATGAGCTGCATTCATTAAATTACCTAAGACTAAACTTCCATCTTCTATATAGGTATTTTTAGTTTTATCTGCTAAAACAATAATTACCGTTGGTGCAGAATAAAAAGGATCTATGTCTTTTCCCATGATTTTAGCATTTAATTTTGATAATTTTTGAATTGTTTCTTTTTGCTGCAACACTATCATTATAGGAGATTGTAATCCATTTCCTGATGGTGCATATTCTCCAGCTTTTAAAATTGCATTTAACTCTTCGTCTTTTATTTGTTCAGCTTTATATTTTCTGCAACTTCTTCTTTCAATTAAATTTTTGATTGTTTCATTCATAATTTTTCTCCTTCATTTTTAATAATTAATCTATATCCAAACTATTTTCATAGTTAAGTTTTTGTAGAAATCCTAATTAATATAATTACTTAAACAGGAATTATTTAATATAAAGTCAATTTTACTTTACATGATTATAAAGATCATTCTTAATATTTGAATTAAAGTTATGATAAAGAATATTTTAGATATTAATATTATCTTATTTAAAGACTCTATAATTTCTTTATCTTCTACTTTTAACTTTTCTACTGCTTCTACATTTTGATCATATATTATATATTGATATATTAGAATTAATATTAATAATACTATACTTATTTTTGCATCTATACTAGTTTTAGATATTATAGATATTAAACTTGATATTATGGGAGTGAAACTTATAGGATATATATATGGTATTATCTTCCCTATTGTATTTATTTTCTTATTATCTAATTTAGTATATCCAGAAAATAGATAAGCAATGGAAATATTATATATGGAGTTGCTGTTGTAAGTACTTGGTGTTAATTTAATTATTTTTCTTTTGATTAGGTATCTGTTTATATAGCTGTCTTTACTTTCTACTAAGTGAATAGAATTATCATCTTTAGTTAATTCTATTACAGTTTGACTGGCTTTATCTTTACCTTTTTTAGAAATTGATTTTAATAATAAAATATATAAATAACATACGATAGTTATAACAATACTTACTATTAATAAAAAATTAGTCATTATTTATATCCTTTCTATATTATTGTTTTTTAATATATTTTCTTTTAATATCTTCTACTATGTCGTCTACATCATTTACTATTTTATCTTTACCAAAGATAGTAAATAAGAATAAACAAATCATAACAAATATCATTAATAATATTATAAATAACTGTACGCTAAAGGTATCTTCTCTATCTAATGTTGTATCTAAGTAACTATTAGTCAAATATTGTTCAAAGTTTTCTTCATTTATTATAATTTCATTTTCTGCAGGAATAAAATTAGGTAGATTTTTAAGTGCTAAAGATTTTAGTTCATCATTTATTACAACTGGGTAGCCATAGACTTTTACTGGATCAGGCTCTTTTTCTGTTCTTTCATATGTATAGTCAATAATATCTTTGAATTTAGAATAGTCACTGTCGTTTATAGCAATTAAATATGTATGCCATTGACCAGTTTCTTCTTTTTCAATTACAAAATGAATTGACTTTTTATTAGTTGAATAGTATGCAAACTTTTCAGACATTTTTGATACTTCTATGTAAGAGTATTCGTTTACATCTGTTATTTTTTCCCATGGTTTAATTACTTGTTTTTCTTTAAATATTTGGTAAGCACTTACTGATAAAACAGTAATTACTATTATATATATTAAAGATAGGATTAGTTTGATTGCTATTTTGTTTTCTTTATTTTTTCTTTTTATCTTTTTTCTTAACATATAATATACTCCTTATGTTATACATTGTTAGTTCGTTTTGAACTTAAGATGAACTTTTCAGCAAGTTTGTATTCTTCTTTATTTTTTATATATAAGTATCCTATTATAGAAAATACAATAGCTCCTAAAAAATTTACGAATAGGTCTTTTATGGTATCTATTAGGCCTAGTTCTAGGTAACCTGATTTAATTACTAATTCTTGATTATTATCACTATAAATAACTGTTTTATTAATGTTATCAATTACAACGGGAATGTTTTTACCTTCTTTATTTAAGGTTACTGATGAAATTTTTGTGACAATTCTATCTTTTTGCATATCTTTTGATAGATATCTATCAGCACTGAATTCTACAAATTCCCATAATATTCCTATTGTCATAGAAAAACAAATTGATACTATACAGACAAATATAGGTGATAGATTTACTTGGATGTATTTGTTACTATTAAGTAGGTCTACTAATGAAAAACCTATTGCGGCACAAATAAAACCATTTATAGTATGAAGAATGCTATCCCATTCTCTTATTAGACCATAGAAGTTTTGTATTTCACCTAGTATTTCTGAGGCAAATATGAATAGATAGACTATTATTTCTAAGGTTGATGGTAGCTCTATATTAAACTTTTCTGATATTAAGGTTGGTAAAGTAAATAGTACAAGTGTTAAGACACATAATAATACGTTTTCCCAGTTACCATTCATACTTTGAGCTACCATACATACTATAACTAAAAATCTTAACAATAAATAGACTATTATAGTTTGTTTTGGTTTTTTATTTTTTATTTTTTTTTTCATATTTTCTCCTACTCTTTCTCAAATAATTTTTTTATATTCTCCTTGGGTAGTAACATTTTCATTGTTTTAGGAACACCAAAAGTAAATTTCATTTTTGCTGTCTTTAGTTCTTCTCCATCGAAGCACCAAGATACTTTTGGTGGATCAATAAACTCAAGTTCTAAGTTGTCTGTTTGGTAATATGTTACGTTAGGTATATTTTTTAAACCTGATTTACTTAATTGAAGAAATACTTTTAGAATTTCTTTTTTGTTTTTTAATGGAATAAAGGCCACTTCAAACATGCGATCATCTAATTTTATATCATAATATATGTCGTTAAATCCAGCTACACGTGATGAGTTTGTAATAAAGAAGAAGGCATAGTTACCTGTGTATTCTTTTCCATCTATTTTATATTTTATGTTGTAGGTATTTATTTTATTTCTTAGTTGTTTCATACCATACATAATGTAGGCAATTTTACCATATTTCTTTTTTAATTCTCTTGGTGTGTTATAAGACATGTCTATATAGTCTCCTAAGCAAGCTACATAGATAAATGGATGTTCATTCATGTAACAAACATCTACGTCTTTTACTTTACCAGAAAGAATTAGTTCTAGATTTTTCATATAGTCATTACTTAATCCATACATATGGCCAACATCATTTGTAGTACCCATAGGTAAGTTTGCTAGTGTCAAGGTCTTTTCACGAGCCATGTTGCCAGTTACAACTTCATTTAAAGTACCGTCTCCACCAGCACTAATTACTAAGTCTATATCGTTTGGAAGATTCTTAACTATTTCCGTTGCATCTTTAGCTTTTTTTGTATATTTGATTTCAGCATCATAGCCATATTTTCTTAAAATATCATAAAAATTTTTCTTACTGCCAATACTTTTTACCTTACCAGATTCAGGATTCATAATAATTGCACATTTTTTCATAATATTCTAACTCTCCCTTCGATAGATATATTATACCATTTATTTAGAAATTTACAAATCTTATAGAACAGTTATCTTTCTTGTGAAAAAGAAACACCAAAATTAATTTGGTGCTTTATTGTTTTTATTTATATTGATTTCCTCTTATTAATTTATAGATTAATTTTATTCCGGCTGGTATTGATTTCAAGAATAGTTTTAATGAAGTAAATAATTCTTTTAACATTCTTTTAATAGCTCTTAAAAAGTCAAGTATAACTTTGGCATCTTCTTTAGCGTAACAACGATTTAATAATATGCTATATTTCATTCTTTTTTTGGACCAAGAACTTTTCTTTTTGATTTTATTTTTACCTTCATAATTTATGTTAAACTTAGATTCTATATAATTTTTACAATAGAAATAATAGGTATCGTTCATTGTTTCTACAGCAAAGTTATAATCTATGTATCCATTATCAATAGGTTTAGTATTAGACTCTTTTTTAATACCTTCTTCTATAATGTTTTCAAATTTATTTACCATTAGGTCAAGAGTAAAACCTTTTTCTATTTTTTGACGACAATTCTTTTTAATATCTTTTAAATTATCTAGAACTCTATCAATTTCTTTTACGTAGCAATCTATTTCTTTATTATATACTTCTAAGTTAGCATTAATATTACAGTGAACTATTCCACCAACGGTATCATCAATTAATTCTGTTTGCCCTCCAACATCAGTTGAAACTACTGGAACTCCCATTGATAAAGACTCATATGAAGTTAGAGCGAGTCCTTCTAATGTAGAACAATTTACGGTTATATCACTGACAGCATATATTTCTTCTGTTTCGTTTACCATTCCAAGAAGTTTAAAGTTTTGATCTACAATTGAAGCAACTTTATTCATTAATGGTCCATCACCAGCAATTAAAATATAGATATCATTTCGTTTTTGTAAAAGTCTTTTACAAATTTCAACAAACATCTCTGGTCTTTTTTCTTCTGATAATCTAGCAATGAATGTTATTATTTTTTTATCTTCTGGTAAGTCATATTTTTCTTTTAATTCTTTTTTATTATATTTTTTAGAATCATATCTTTTTTCATCAGTACCAATGTATAATGTTTCAACATTTTCTTTTCCATAATCTCTTACTAATTGATTTTTAGTAAAATTATTACAGCAATATGTTCCAGTTAAATACTTATCTACATCCATTGAGCATCTAGCAAATCCTTTTCTTGGATCATTTAAATCTATTGAATGTATGTAATCTATAAATGTTATTTCAGGATATTTTCCTTTTAAATAAGGTATCATATAATAACCATATCGTGTATTACTTACAACTACAGCATCTACTTTTCTTGAAGAAATCATATAATCTGTAAAATTGATATAATCAACTGTTTCTAAGAATGTTGACATATCATACACTTCAGTTGATATTTCTTCAAATTGTTGTCTTAATGGATTATCACTAGGTAATGTAGTCAAAACAATTGACTCATATTTATTTTTATCTAATCTTTTTATTAACTCTAGATTAAATAAATCTGCTCCTCCTACTACCATCCATGGTATTAAAAATAATATCTTTTTCTTTTTTGATTTTTTATATTCTGGTAATACCATATTTGGATAGGATTTAACGGTTGCATATTTATCACATTCATGTGGAAATTGAATTATTTCAACTGTATCTTTTATTGTTGAAGCTGTTTCATTAACATATTTCATGGCATTAGTATTGTTTTTCTTTGCTCTTGATAGTTCGCCAGTTGAACTTGTTCTATACCAGAAAATTGGAGCGTTTACTCTAATTGGTTTTTTACCTTTTGCAAGTAGTTTTAGCCAAAGATTCCAATCTTCATACATAGCCTTTTCTTTTATTCCAAAACATCCGACTTCTAATAGGTCTTCTTTTTTTACTAGCGAAGCAATGCAAATTAAATTTTCTATTACTTGTTGTTCAACAGTTAAATATCTTTCCCATAAAAATTCTTTATCACCAAAATTTACCATTGTTGTATAGGCAAATGAGGCATCTGGATGAGTTTCTAAAGTCCAATATAGGCATTCTAACATCGTTTTATCTGGAATGTCATCACAATCTAAGAAGAAGACATATTTTGTATCTTTATTTGTTTTTTCAATACCAAAATCTCTTGCTTGTGAAGGTCCCCCGTTTTCTTTATGATAAACTTTTATTCTACTATCCATTTTTTCTAGTTTTGCTAGTTCTTTTAGGGAATCTTTATCTTTTGAACCATCATCAACAATTATCCATTCAAAGTAAGGGTAAGTTTGGCTAAATACGGCATTAGCTGTTTCCATTAATGTTTTTCCACCATTGTAGAAAGGAGTTACAATACTAATTGTTGCTTCTTTATCTTTAGCTAACTCTCCTATTTTTTCTATTTTTGATCCTGGTTTTTTACTGTAATCCATTATTTCACCTTTTTAACCTTTCTTGTTAATTTTCGCATGACTCTTTTTAATATGTTCTTTGCATTAAAGCTGTTTTCTTTGTATAATCTTTGATTTTCTTCATACAAGGTTTTATTTTCTTGTTCTAACATTTCAATTTGTTTTATATAAGCATTAGCACTATCAATCATTCCAATTGGATCTAAATCATCTTTAGTCATTTCTGGTATATCTAAAAAGATACTATTTTCAATTGATAAGTTTTCTCTAATATATTTGTAATTTTCTTCTACAATTTCTATTAATTCTTGTTCACTATATTTAAATAGTTCATTCTCATTACTATCAACATTTATTCCTGAAAAGTTTTCCTTAGCTATCTTCTTTATATTTTTAGGTGTAACAAAAATCATATTTCCTTTATATCCAGCTATAATTGTTGGCTTTTTAGAAGCTACTGATTCTAAGGCACAGCGATCGACTCCTAATAAAATGTCTGCTTTTTCTATATATGGTTTTACATTGGAAACAGCTCCTATAAATTCAATATTTTCATCTTTAAACATTTCTTTTATTTCAGAAAGTATTTCTCCATCACCAAGTATAGTTAGTTTCACATCTTTATTATGCATTTCTTTTATATGTTTAAAAAATTTAACGGCAGTATATATTGATTCTCTTTTATGTTCGCATACTCTTCCAAACCAAAGTAAGTTATCAAACTTCATATTTATTGTTTTAACTTTTTTATCCTTATAATCCGAAAAATCTAAACTATTACTAACTACCATATATTTAGAATCTGGTAATTCAAATAAATATTGATGTTCTTCTTTAACATTTTTTGTTATAGCAATTATTTTTGATGCACATTGAAAATATATTGGAAATAATGCGAAAAAAATTCTGTAATGACCCATGAACCATTCGCAAGTTCCTGGAATTATATTATGTAAATAAGCTACATATCTAATATTGTTTCTTAAGGCGATAGGAAGAATATATGGTATACATGGAAATTGATGTACATATATAAAATCAATCTTTTTAGAAAGTATTATTTTTTCTAATTCCAATATTTCTTCCCAATCAACAACAGTATCTTGAAGCTTAAAGTCAAATTCAATCCATTCGATGTTTTTCTTTCCTTCTAATTTTTCTCGTAATATACCATCTCTTGAGAGAATATAACATTTTATTCCTCTTCTATTAAATTCATTAACTTGTGTTAAGGTAAAAGTTTCAACGCCACCAATTCCTAATTGCTCTAAACAAATAAGTGCATTTTTCATTTTTTTCTCCTTTTTCTAATATCTAACTTATTTTTTATATTAGCTAATTTATTTATAAACTTATATCTTTTACTATTATAAATATTTGTTAATTCTTGTTCTGCACTTTGTACTTTTTGTGATAGTAAAATTACCTTTTCATTTGTTAATTCTAATTTTTGTGTGTTATAAGCTTGTTCTAATAATTTAAGAGAATTTTCTTTAATATCAGCAAAAATTATATTTCTTTCATTTGGTCTTTTAACTGATTCTGATAAAGCCGAATTATATTTTTCTATGTTCTTATATTTTGTTTCTTGTAACAGGAATTTATTTTGAACTTTTTTAAATAATTTACTTCCTTTTTCACTGTTGATAATTACTGCTGAAGTTCCTTTCTTGTCAAAGAACTCTGGGTGTACATGGTATATTCCCCAATAATCACCAAGTATTATATCAGCAACATTGTTTTTACCTTTAGATGGACAATCATAACAGCTTTCTCTTAATATGTAATTGTCTACAAATAACGACATCATTGGATCGTCTGCAAACTTGTAGGCCTTATTTATTCTTTTTGTTTTGTACTCAATACTAGCTACATCCCAACCATTAACTTTACTTCTAAAATTTATTTCTTCTATTTCTGTTTCAAAGTTTTTTTCTATTTCTTTTACTCTTTTTTCTAGAATATTATCGTTAATTACACCGTGACAAATAACACTTACTGTATATAATTTAGGATATTCTTTGGTCAAATAAGTTTTTAGTGCAAGTATTTGACAAGGAGTTCCTGAAAATAATACCTTTTTATTTTCTTCTAAGTCTTTTTTTACATCATTAAAAATTGTTTTGACGTTACTTTGAGAATACTTTGAACCTTGTATTTTTTTGATGTCATTAACATTGTCTATTCTAATATGTTCAACTTTTAAATTTGATATTGTTGCTCCATATACAATACCTTGATGAGTTAGAATTTCTTTTGCTAAATAATAGAATACACCGCCTGATGAACTTGTTTGTAAAATTTCTTTTTCCTTCGACTTAGCTGCATAACATTCTATTGCTTTTGTTTGTTGAGGTTTTTCAATATTACGGCAGCATTTTTTTCTACATAATCCACAGTTTATACATTTAGTTAAATCTATTTTTGGATATAAAAAACCTTCTTCATTTTTAACTAGTGTAATGGCTTTTTTTGGACATACATTTGCACAAACTTGGCAACCTATACATTTTTCTTTTTTACATATTGTCTCTTTTTCTAGTTTTTCTAATCTCTCTAGCATTTTTTTGTATGACTCTTCAGATTCTTTAACGATTACAGCCATTTTCTCTTTTAAAGTTTTTCTAATAGTATCCTGGTTTTTATTTATGTATTCAAATTTTTCAATTAGTGTATCTTTATCTATGTTTTCTATTGGTAAAACATAATCTTTATAATTTCCAAATATATCTTCTGCTATTCCACGTGACTTAACACTGTAGCCAAGTACTAAAGTTGGTACATTGGTTGAATAAGCTGCAATTGAGGCATGAGTTCTAGCCGCTATTAATAATTGACAATTAGAAATAATATATTTTAGTTCTTTGCAATTATAACTTGCTTTTTCTAAATAAATTCTTTTTTCATTTTTATAATCTACCGCAATTCTATCAAGAATTTTATAGTCTGATACTTCTTCTACGGTTACATGTGGAATTAAACAAATTGAATAATCTGTTGTTTTTAAAATGTAATTTATTAGTTCCTTAATATCATTGTAGTTTTTATCTGTTTTTATAGTCAACGGACTTAAGTTTAAGCCTACTATTTTTTTATTTTTATACCATTGAGGTAATTCTACTTTTTTTAGTTTTAAAGAAAATGCTGGATCTGGTATTAGCATTAACTTCTCTTCAGGAATATATTTTTTTATAGCATTATAACTAATTTTTTCTCTAAGCATTAATAAATCATATTTTTTCAAATCTGTGATAAGATTTAAATCATTGATTTCATCAAATAATGAGGCACCAAATAATATTGTTTTTTTGCCTAACTGTTTTGCTTTTGTATTAATTGCATACATCCATTCATTAACACCATAGCAATAGTTATCTCCACCTATGTGAATTGCTAAATCGCTTTTTGTTAAGGCCTTTATTACATCTCTTTGATATAATAATTCATAGTTATTATAATCAAACGGCATCTTTTCGAGCTTATCATATTTTTCCTTTTCAGTTTCAGTAAATTCATTGTAATTTTTTCTGTAATGATCAATATACTTTGTTATTTTTTCTTTTTTGACTTTTTTATCATTGCCATAGTCAAATGTTGCTAATGTTATTTCGGTTTCTTTATCAATTTGTTCAATTACAGAGTCTACAAGTGCTTCACAGCCTCTGTTTTCAAATGAGCCAATTCCGTATAACAATATTTTTCCTTTTTTCATACCTTCCCCAACCTTTGTTTAATTTATAATTAAATTATAACAAATTACTTTAGTTAATACAAATTTTTGACTAAATATGTAGATATTTTTGCAAAAGAAAAAGAATTTTTTACAATTCTTCTACAAATGATCTTTCTAATTTTTTGAATATCAAATAGCCTACAACTAGGAATACTATTGATAGTACAGCCCATGTCAATATTGTAAACATATTTGGCATTGTATGATAGTACATTATTGATCTATAACCTTCTATTAATTGAGCCATTGGATTTATTTTTAAAACCCATTGAAATTTATCTGGTAGCATATCAGCTTTATAAATAACTGGTGTAGCATAAAATGCTAACATCATAATAACGCTTACAAAATGGTCAACATCTCTTACAAATACAGTTATAGCTGATAATATAAAGTTAAATCCTAAAGTTATTATGTATTGTACTAATACCAATACTGGCAATAATAATATATGTATTGAAAATCCTACTCCAGAAAATATTATAAATAAGAATACAATTATCATTGTTATTAGAAAGTTTATTAATTGACTAGTTGTAACTGATATAGGAATAATTTCTCTAGGGAAATATACTTTTTTAAGGATGTTTCCATTTGCTACAACACAACCGGTTCCGTTTTGTATAGCAGTTGTGAAAAAGTTCCATGGTATTAAAGCTACAATCATAAATATTGTATAATTATCTACATCTACTCTTAAGATATATGGAAAAACAAATGAGTATACAGCAAGCATTAGTAATGGATTTAAAAATGTCCAAACAACACCTAGCCAGGATCCTTTATATTTTCCTCTTATTTCTTTTTTTATGTTAGTCTTTAATAATTCTCTATAATTATATAATTCTTTAAATACGTTCATTAAAATCACCTGCACACTTTCAAGTACTCTTCAAGTACCTCACTAACTTTGCCATCTCTATGAACTTCACCTTCATATAACCAGATTGCTCTATCACAAAATCTTTTAACTTGTTCCATACTATGAGTAACTATTACAATTGTCTTACCGGCTTCTTTAAGTTCTATTAATTTACTAAAACATTTATCTTGAAAGTGTTGATCACCTACTGCTAATATTTCATCAATTAATAAAATGTCTGCTTCTACATTTATGGCAACAGAAAAAGCAAGTCTCATATACATTCCTGAAGAATATGTCCTTACCGGATTATCTATAAACTCCTCTAATTCAGAAAATTCAATTATTTGGTCTAACTTTTTATCTATTTCTTCTTTTGTTAAGCCAAAAATTGAAGCATTGAAATATATATTTTCCCTACCTGTAAAATCGTCATGAAAGCCAGCTCCTAATTCAAGTAAAGAGGTTAATTTTCCATCCTTGGTTATTCTACCCTTTGTTGGATATATAATTCTATTCATTAATTTTAATAATGTTGATTTACCCGAACCATTAGTTCCTATTAAAGCCACACTTTCGCCTTTTTTTATTTCTATATTGATATCTTTTAAAACGTGTAAGATGTTATTTTTACTTCTATTCTTTTTAGAAAAAAACAATATTTTTTCTTTTAAAGTATTGGCTTTATCATAATAAAGTTTGAAGTCTTTTGAAACATGTGTAACTTTTATCGCTATGTCTTTTTCCATCTCAATACCTCTTTCCTTTTTATATTATATATTATTTATAATTTTTTGTAAAACCTTACTATTCTTTTATTTAACACCATATATATATTCTGAAAGTACCAATGATATTCTTGCGTAACCTAGGTCATTGGGATGTAGACCATCATCTGTATATTTCTCATCAAAATTTCCGTTTTCATCAGCCAATTCATTATACATGTCTATATAGGTAACGTTATTTTCTTTACAATATTCTTTCATAATATTATTGACTTCAGTTATTTCACTATTATATCTTTCTTCTGGTGCCCATAAATTCCGATTGACTGGATATATTGACTGCAAATATATTTTAGCATTTTTTCTTTTTTTGTGAATTTCATTAATTATTTTTTTCATATTGTTGGCTGTTTTCTCTGTTGCATCCTCATCTCTTTTCAAGTCGTTTGTACCAATTAATATAAATATTTTAGTCGGATTATAACGATATACCATTGTTTCAAGCTTACTTATTATATCTTCAGTCTCATATCCCGCTATACCACTTCTAACAATTGGCAAATCACCGTATATCTCCTCAATTGGATACCAGTCCGTAATTGAGTCTCCTAGAAATACAATGTTATCAGTCTTTTTTACTTTGTCATATTCACTTTGTTTTTTTTCCTTTGCTGTGATTATTGAGGGAAATATTATTATATTAATTATTATTAAAATAATATAAAATGATAATCTTTTCTTTTTCATTTAGTAACCTTCTTTCTGTATATTAATTATAC
>CAVIUL010000025.1:0-16943 GCA_963645885.1 bacterium
GCAAAAGTGCTCTACTCATAGGAGCAATACGTACCATAGGTACTGTATGACCTTCTCCAGACCAGATTATCTCTGCGTCACCAAAACCTTTGATAGGATTTTCAGGTGTTACACGACTAAGGTCTATACGAATATCAAGTGCTGCAGCACCTGTTGTTTCATACTGTGGAAGTTTGTTATTAGAAATGTTAATTACCTTTACTTTAGTCATTGAATTTTAAATTATGAAGTTTATTACGAAAAATGTTACGAATCTTGGTTGTTACTAATTTTAAATCTACTTGATACTTTTTAGGAAGATAATCTTGGGTATACATACTAATAAGATGTATAGACCTACTTAAAGGTTGCTCAATAGATTTTATCCATCCTTGAATAAACATATCTTCTAAAGAAAGTTCTGGATGTTCTTTTACAAATATAGAAGCTTGTTGTTTCATATATTCATAATCAGAATCCATTAATCCTTTAAAAAATTTAGTAGTTTCTTCTCTTTGTTTTTCAACTTCTTTAGATAGTGACTCAGTAACCATTTTCTTTTAAATAATTGACTAATGATTCAACTACATTTTCAGCTTCTGAATAAAAAGCTTTTATTGTTTTCTTGTTATCTAATATTACTGCAAATGGATCTTGTCTAGCTCCGTAATAATTCTTTAGTTTCCAACCTTCTTTTTTACCTTTAGAAGTGTTTAAATCTATAAGTCTAATATTAGGAGAATCAAATTCTAAATTTTGATTATCAGAATTATAAACAACAAGAATATCCATAAATACCAGTTATTAGCCCAAGTGCTGAATCAATAATTAAAAAACAAATAATTCTTTTAGGATCTATAGTTACATTCTGTATTGTTAAATATTGTAACTCCTTCATTAAATAAGCAATATACAATTTACCAATACTAATTAGAATTATCAATGTTAGTATTACTATCATTTTTCCAAAATTTATAGGTGATGTCTTTAACTGTTGGATGTAAAGAATATAGTCTTTGATTAGTTTTTGGATTATCTAATCCTCCACATTCTTTTTTATATGGACCAACTTTTGCAAAATCTATATTACTTGGATTAAAGGCTCTATCTAAATATTCTTTACCTGAATAAATAGCAATTTTAATATTTGGATATGTTTGTTTAATATTATTTACTAATTTAGATAAGTAAACAGGGTCAGAATCTCCTCCCATAAAACATATACAAGTTATCCCTTCATTTCTATCAATTAAATAGAACACTAATTCATCTGTAAGTGGTTCACCAACATCTTCCCATAGAAATTTAGAATGACAATCTGGACATCTAATACAACAATTACTTATATTTATACATAAAGTAATTTCATCAGGAATTTCTGAAAAAGTAATTTCATGATTAGTTGTCTTCAGCATATCCGTCTACATTATCCCAAATGATATTATGTTGTTTATCTATTATTTCAATTGTAGAACAACCTCCATTATCATCTGGAGAAAGAGGTTCATCCAAATCATAAAGTTCTTCTGTTTCTACAAAATGAACATCTTCATTAGAAATAATATCTCTATTTAATTCTATAGAATTTATAACTTTTTGAATTGCTTCTTGTTCATTTTGAACATTTTTTACATAGATGGTTTCTCTTAACCAAGTTATTACCTTTTGATCAACGGTTATATAAAAGCCCTTGTTCTCCATAAGGTTCAATTTCTTTAGTTTCAGTATCCATTATAAAACATTGCCTACAATCTAAACAAGCATAATCCTCTTTAATAATGGGTTTTTCTCTTAATTGGGTATGTCCAAATACTTGATAATATCCTTCAATATGAGGTTGTTCATCATATTCTTGAACATCTCCAAATAAACAACTTCCTATTTCATGTTCTCTATAAGTAGGGAACATTCCACCTCTATAAGGAGATATATCTCCAAATGCCTCATTATTTAAATTTAGAAATTCTACACTTGTCCAATCTGGAATAGCATGTTCCTTTAGCCAATTAGGAAGAATACCTGAATGAGAAAAGATAACATTAGGATCTACTACTTTAATAAGTTGTAAATTAAGCTTACTAAGTAAATCATGTACTTTATCATGATTTTTATTATCGTGTCTACAATTACTACTAATTACAGTACTAAATCCATAATTATCATGATTTCCCATTAAACAAGTACATCTATCTTTATTAGAAGTAACAAAGTTTACTAATCTTCCTAAATTTTCTAAAGAATCTTCTCTAGAAACCTGAAAAGGATACGGATCATGATAATCACCTAAGAAAACAATAGAACCCTGCCATTGTTGACAGGGTTCTATCCAAAAATTTCTTCCGTGAATATCTGGAACTATTAAAATTTTCATTTTAAAGTTTCAATAAATTCTTCTTCTGTAATATCGAGATATTCATCATTAACACCTCCATAAATTACATCAGCAATATTAAATTCTTTAATTTTAAAGTCAGGTCTACCGTTTGCCTTCCAATATTCTTCTACCTCTTTAGGATTAGAAGTAGGAGAACAACCAAGGCATACAGTCATACTGAAACTATTTGATTCTCTACAATGACCTTTAAAGAATTTTTGTACTTTTTTAATATATTCAATAATTGTATCAAAATCTTCAGGAGTTTTGAGATGTTCTTTAAGAGGATCTACCTTTTTATAATCTCTATAACCAGGTCTATCACCCTCTTTAGGTTTGTAATCATCTTCAATACCACCTTCAGTTAGTTGATGATAAATTGTATCAAAAGTATCATCCCAATCATCAGTTACGCCATAAGCACTCATAAATGAATCTTTGATAAATTGGAAATTATCAGATGATAAATAATGCTTTTGATATAAAGGCATTTTCTCATCATCTTTAAATCCGTTTTTGATCAACTCATTAATGTCTATAGAAGGCTGTGCCCACTTAAACATTTCAGCAACACATTCGTCAATTGCTTGACCTAAAACATTCTTTCTAGTCTTCATTGTATTCTAATGATTTAATTAAATAATTAATTGCTTCAATTTGTCCGTGTGTAAAGTTATAAGAATTGTCATTAATTGTAACATCATAACCTTCTCCATTTGCCCATTCTGTAACTTGAATAAAATCACTATCTTTTGCAAGATAATCATACTTATTAAGTTCGTCTGATACAGATTTTAATGTTTTAAATTTCATGATTATATATTCTTTTAGAAGCTTCTATTTGACGATATTTATCAAAACCGTCAATAGGTCTAAGAAATCCAACTACGCGTGTCCAATATCTAAGATTTTTACTTTTACAAATAGGACATTCAGAAATAGGTTTTTTTATTATATGACCACAATCTTTACATTCGGTATTTGGAATATTGAAAGTAAAATAGGATGCATCCTGTTTAATGGCAAAATCAATAAGCTTTAAATATTGCTCTTTAGATAAATGTGAGTCTACATTTGCATGTATTGCCTGACCTCCTGAGCAAGAATTAGCTATCTTACCTCCATGTAAAACAAATTTATCAAGTATTGAAGTATGTGGATCGTGTGCATCATAGAAATAAGAATTATAAAGTACTCTATTTTCAGGAACTTTATAACCATCAGCCTTATCCCAATTATAATTTTTAGAACCAAGACCTTCTGCTGGTGCACATTCAAGATTCATTATAAATCCTTTAGTACTATGCTCTTTATTTTGCTTATCTATAAAAGCAAGAATATCACTCATAAATTCTATATATTCTGGATTATTTGATACTTTAAATCCTAGATATTCTGCCATTTCATTATGACCATTAATAGATACAGTACTAAATAGTTTATTCATCTTTATAAATCCAGCATTTGAAGATGTAAACATACCTAAATCTTCTACTTCATAAAGAAGGGTTTTATAAGCAATATGATATTTATATACTCTTTCAAGAATTACTTTAAGATATTCTTTAAAAGAAATTATATCAGTCTTGTTATTATGTTCCCTATCCCAATTCTGAACTATACGATTAAGATTAAGAGTGATTACATTACAACTACCAGTTTGAACTCCAGCAAGTCCAATAGTTTTCATAAATGTATTATCGCTCAATTCATTACGTAACCGACAACATGATGCGACAGCATTAGGATTACTTGAAAGATATGTAAAAAAAGAATGTCCTTCTGCGTACATCTCAGCAGTAAAGTCTTTATATTCCTTGTCTATAACGTCATCACCATCAGTTAACAATAACATTGATTCGACAGGGAAAGTCAATACTGTTTTAGTACGCTCATTATTAAACCATTTCATAAATTTCTTCTGAAGGAAAGAAACTCTTTCCCAAGAAGGTTTTGCGCCATCAGGAAATTCAAACTCATCGAATAAAGCATGCCAATAATTACAATCAAAGTAATTAAAATTTGTGAAAGGCGATTGGTTTCCACGATTTCCAGCACTTTGATTTAAATTATAGACTACATTCTGAAAATGCTGATTAATTCTCTCTCCTATTGTTTTTCTATTTAAACATAATTCCGTATCAACATATTCATTTTCATGTAAATGATATTCTTCTCCCCATTCTTTAGCTGCAAAATAATCAAAGAAATTGAAAAATTCTGCAAGTCCGACTGCACCTTTACATTGTGCTGAAAGTAAAAATACCATATTAATAAATTGACCGCAAAAAGAGGTTAAATTATGTGGAGGAGTAACATTAAGATTATCCAAACCTTTAGTTCCTTCTATCATAAGTGGATATAATGTTACAGCTTCACAATAGTTTTTAACAACAGGACTAGAAGCTTCGTCGTGAACATAAATTATATGAGATTCAACATCTTTCTCATATTGAGAAGCTACTTCTGGAAATTGTTTTTTGAGTTGATGTTTCATTCTATAGCGTTGAATTTTACGATTCAATACTTTAGAATTTTCATTCTCAAGATTAGCAACATTTTTTACAGTAACATTAGCATTAGCATCAGTTTCTGACGAAGTGGCAGCATTTTGTCCAGATGTCATATACTCATGCATATAATCAAGACGACTTGAAATATATCGAATTAAAGACTGCTCATCCTTATAAGCTTTATAGTTTTGTGCAATTTTTTCAAAACCATAGTCTGCCAATAATTCTATAACTTCATCTTGAATATCTTCAATACTAATTTCATCCCAAATGGATACTTGATCTGCAATTTCTTCAATTACTTCATCGTTTACATTTTCATCACAAGACAAAAAAGCCTTTTGAATAGCAGTTATTATCTTCTGCTTATCAAAAGGTTCAAAATTTCCATTACGTTTCTTTACTTGCATAATATTTATTTTTTAAATTAAACAGTACAAATATACAATTAATTATTTTAATATCAAAATATATTTAATATCTGTTTTACCAAAAGTGTTTTCTCACAAACATTCATCAAATCTTTCTTCATACTATCTGTGAAAATTTGTGTAAACGCACTATAAATATTATACATATTTGTAACAGGTTCTTTTACTAAATACCTAGAATCTTCATCTTCAAATAGAAGTTTATAAGCATCTATTGGAGTTGCTGTAGAAACTTTTACTTTACCGAATCCATTATCATATGTACATTGCATACTTCGTTTAATCCAATTTCCGAGATTTTCACTAGTATTCTTATAAGAACAATCAAATGGTGTTTCTTTTAATTTAGTTATAAATTCTACAGTCTTTTCAATAGAAGACATTATATTATTAATAGGTTTATAATTAACAGCTGTTTCTGGCTCCAAAGTAGCACAATTAAGCTGGTCTGGAGAGAATACACAAAGATTAGTACAAACCATATCTAGTGCACCAGAATAGAATTTAACTACAGGTTTACGAACATCAAGACCATAAACCATACCTACTACCTGAGAATGATTATCTACGACTAAATTATCTGGAAGTACTGCTTGAACTACTACTCTATTATAAATATTAATAGGATTATCTTCTTCTAGAGCAAGTTGATCTGGAGTTTTTACTTGTACTCTAAAGTCATCTGTATACTCTTGCATTCTTTCTAAGAATGGTTCTACATAAGCTGCAGTAGGAAAATATTCCTTATTTTTAATTGTAGTTCCGCGTCCACGGAGAAGTTCATCCAGTGTAATTTCCATTAGTCTATATTTTCATCATCAGTAATAAAATTATTAAAATCTTCTATTGCTCTATTTTCAGAATATTCTTTGACTTCATCTCCTAAAACTCTGTATAAATTTGCTTCAGCTTCAGAAACTGAAAATTCTATATCTCCATTAGGTGTAATAATTCTTAAAGTATTGTCCGAATAAAATGAGAAATCCATTAGAAATTTCTCATTTTTATAAATATTTATAGTATTTATAATTCCATTAAGATGTTTAACCCGATAGTTCAAGTCCATTGCTTTATGTACAAATGCAATGACATCTTTCATTGTTATATTATTCATTTTCCTGTGATTTAAGATATTCTTCTAATGTTTTACGATCTATATTTTCTAAAGCAATGCATTGAGCTTTGGAAAGATACTTTGTTCCATGAAAAACAACTGGCTTACAATTTTTATTTGGCTTATATTCACCAAATTCATAATTAATTACTTTTCTCATAATTTTAAATGTTTTCAAATGTTCCTCTAATCAAATTATCTCCTATAAACAATTCATAAGAAGCTCCATATTGATTTCTTCCAAAATTCAATGCTGAATAATCAGAAGCTCCAAATAAACTCAAAACATTACGATAATCTAATTTCAAACAAGAATTAATATTTTCTGTATGAAGGTCTCCTTTAATTATATGAATTCCTGTACCAGTTATACCTTTAGAATCAAGATATTCATATAATTTCATCTTATTCTTATCATCCAGATTAAGAGGCATACCTCTTTTCATAAACTTACTATCTTTTCCATGAGAGATTAAGAATTTATGATTATTAAATTCATAATATCCAAAGAACTCAGTAAATTGAGTAGTTTCTACATCTGGAAAAAGTTTACTTATACAAGACAATGCAGCTACAGATGCAGCATAACCAAAATCTCCATCATGATTACCACATTTAACTGCATAAATCTTTATTTTGTTGCAAAGATTATTCTCTTTAATAGATGTAATAAACCAAGTTATTGTATTTATAAATACATTGACTTGTTCCATATTATCCATATTCTGTGGCATAAAATGATCGCGTCTTGCTGTTTGATTATCCATTCCATCAAGATTATCTCCTAAAAGATTAATAACCAAAGTATTTAGATGACCTAAAGAATTTATTCTATTAAGAATTTCAGAAAGTCTTCTAACAAGTTCATTTTCATTCCAATTATTTGGATAAATACATCCAGATTCTACTTTTGCTCCAATATGCATATCAGATAAGTGTAGAATCAAATCTTTATTAGATTCAATAACTTGATTCTTTACTTTATAAGAAGGAGTGTTCAATAAAGTAACTTTTATGTTATTAAATCTATTCAATGTTCCTTCTAGTTCATTAATTCTAGAAGCCATTTTGTTTACGAGATTTTTATAATCTCGTTCTTGGCGAGCATCTGCATATTTAAACGCAGCTCTTTCTTTAAGATTAAATCTATAAGAATTTAAATCTTCAACAGATAGTTCTTCTATTAAATGCTGAGGAACCCAAATACTATCTTTTGTAAGATTAAATGCCCTGAATATACGTTTAATTTCAGGCAATGTAAATTTTGGAAATTCATTTGCTACATTTCTAGCAGTTATATTTCCACCATAATAGGTATAAAGACCAAATATTGTTTCAGTTTCTTCCCTATTTAATTTACATTTAAAAGGAGCTTTATCCTTTATATATGCTACAACATTATAATATTGAATATGACCTTCCTCGTCTCTTTCATATTCAACACTAGCTTTGCTTATGTCCTCTGCATTTTTAAATTGTACAACTTGGTCATAAAGGTTAATCAATTCTTTTGTTTCCTCAGATTGTTCTTTATGAAGTCCACTAAAAAGACTAACTATACTTTTATAATTAAGACCTTGTTCTACACAAAATGCATTTAGACTTTTACCGCTATTCTTAGCGTCATTTAATATTTTCTTATATTTATTAATTGTTGATAATTTCATTTTTGATTGTTTTATTCAATTTTAAAATGCAGTTACGCTGTTAAAATAAAAAAGGCTACCGCAATTTTACTTGCGATAGCCTTAAATTTAGAAAACTGTTTACGCTTCAACACCAAATACGAGATAAGTACCTGGGTGTGAACCAGTTGAAGGTGTATATTCTGCCTCGAAAGCAATAGGCTCACCCTCAGAAACCTGCTTAGTGTACTTACACTTGAGCTTGCCCTTAAAGCCGTCAAGAATAAGCTTCTTAGCTACCTCCTTAGCCTTTGCCTTGGTCTCATTAACTTCAGCAAGGATCTCATTGGTAGCCTTGTCGATAAGCTGATAAGTAGTCTTATACTTACGAGCACCCTCCTCGTTCTTCTTGTCCTTAATTGTATAAGGATTCATACGAGTATCAACAACAGCTGGGTCAAGGGTAATAGAGAAGCCGATGCCAGGAACATTCTTAGACTTGCTTGCAAGATAATCAAGCATGAACTGCTTTACTGACGCTTCAGTAATACCGTTCTCCTGCTTCTTCTTCCAAATCTTATACTTCTGGGTTGCATCACCCATGATGTTAAATGGAGCCTTTGCAAGAGCCTCTTCCTTTGTTGCACCTACTACTTCAAGTTTCTTAAAATTCATTGTCTGTACCATAATTTTTTATTTATTTAAAATTTAACATTAATTCATAAAACATCTTCTTCTTTTGATATTACAAATATAATATTGAATTTTTTGTAATCCAAATAATATTTGTAAAAATATCTAAAAATCTTGATTTTTATCTAATTGTCTTAACTCATTTTAGTAAAGCAAATATAATATCAAATCTGCTTAAACCAAAAAGAATTTTGTTAAATTTAATGTTAACAAATGTTAACAAATTTATCTAGTACAAACTCTTAATCTTATCTATTAATCTATTAGAATGGCATATAACTATTTAATAATTCCTTTATTTTTGCAGGAATTTTCTTATCTTCTATATTAAAAGTAGGAAATTCTGTACATCCATAAGAGAAATCATCTATAATTACTGCTAATCCTTTTAAAAAATCTTCTGGTAACTTATCGTTTACAAGTTTTCTCAGAACCTGATATGATGTAATATCAGGTTTCTTTTGTTTTAATTTATATACTAAATATCCCGTTAAAGATATTAATGCAAATTTACTTGATATATCTGTATTTAAATATCCTAATGAAAAATATTCATTATATAAATGTTGTAAATCTTTATAAGGAGGAGTTTTTATAATGTCTATCATACATCCCAAATTCCAAAATCCTTATAATCAGTAGCTACTGCGTAGGCTACTTTTTTCAAAAGAGATTTAAATTCAGAAAATCCTTGTTGGAACATTGTTTTAGTCATAGGTACTACCTTTGTATAATACTGAGGTATTGTTGAAACAACTAAATAATGTCCTTTTACTGACGGGTTTTCTAAATCATAATATTTTTTAGCTACAAGAGATAATAAAAAGCTATACATCGCTATTTCACGATTATATCCAAATTTCTCAATATTAATATCAAATTCAGATACTATTCTACCTAAAGTTTTAATATCATTAACTTGAATTTCATTCATAGATGAATCTATAACATAATTATCAAGTTTAGATTTTAACTTTAAGATAAATTTAGCATTTAATTCTGGGATTTCTACTAATACATCAAGAAGGATAGCTTGTTCATTTTCACTAATAATATCTCCAAATTCATTAGCAGGATGCAAAATATTTTGTACACTCTGATTGTTTTGCAATGCTGTTATGCAATTCCAAGCTGTCTCACGAGTTTTTGGGTCCAAGAAGATAACTTCTTTGGAATCGGAATAAGAGTCCTCAAAAGCCTTCCTAGATACCCAATATGGAGTACATTTATCAAGTACCGTTTGAATTTGTTTATTAGATAATAGGCCATGATAATAGTCTATTTCACTAGCTACTCTACATATCTCTTCAGAAGAAGGAATTTCTCCTTTTAGTTTATTATAAATTTTATCAGCAATAACACCTACTTTTGCTGTAGGCTTATCAACATTATCACATATAGTAAATAAATCATTTTGTAGACTTATTTCATGAACTGCTGATCCTAAATCTAAGCTAGAACTGAAAATAGGTTTAAATCCAGCAAAAAATGCTTCAGCACCTCCTGCTTTCATTAAACCTAGTCTAGAATTTGATATATAATTACTATATTTTGCACTGAAATATTCAGAATCATCTATTTTTTCTAATTTTAAGGAGTCTATCAATGGAGTTAATTTTATATCAACCATTCAATATTTCTTTAAATTTAGGAAATATCGTATCTATAAATAGATGATAACATTCTTCTATTTCTTGCTCTTTTAGACTATAAATTCTACCAATAGGACCCCATTCTCTATTATTAGATGAATCTATTAACAAGCAAGGGATTCCATTTAAATTTAAGTCTATAAAGTTTTTTAAAGAATCGTCAATAAAGACATCTACTCTGCCTTTAAGAGTTTTAGCTTTACTGATATGATAACCTGGAACTTGATATAATGGACTTGTAAAACCTAAATTTGTTAAATATGTTTTAGTCCATCTTCTACTATTTACTCTAGCACTACAGAATAGTCTAGGTGTAAAATCAGGTATTCGTTTTACTGGCAAATTAAGCCAAAAATCACGTTCGTGTATTAAAATATTTTGAACATTACGAGTTACACACCAATCTTGTTTAGGCCATTTTCCAAAGCGTTGGATATAACCTGTATTAAAATCAGCGATTGTGTCATCAATGTCCAATCCAATACGTAGTTTCATAGTTCTTCAACATCTGTTATTCTTCCTATAAGAATATCTTTGTTGTCCAAATCCTCTAAAAATTCACGCCAATCATCTTTATCTGTATAATCTTCAAATTTTCTCATAAGTTTATCTTGACAATCAGAATAAGACGAAGCATTAATTGTTAGATTATAAACATCAGATTCTTGTATATTACATACAGGAATAATATATTTATTCATTTGTTATGATATACTTTTAAAAGTTCATAAAAAAAGTCTAAATCAACAACAGCTACAGTACCATCACTGATACTACCTACATCTGCGGATTTTTTCCATAAAAGAGCTAAAGGTCTTGGGTCAGAACAAGCTTCTCTTATTTTAAAATAATTCGGAAGATTTTGAGTATGCTTTGCTTGTATTGCACATTCAGTAGAACCTGCAATATCAACTTTGTTATTATCTAATTTCTTAGATTCACCTGCTGCTCTACATACATCACTATATCCTATTTCTTTTAAACGATTAACTATTTCAGTTTCCCATCCAGATCCTTTGCTTTTGCTTTTTTTAGCTTGGTAAGATCTAAATGTAGTATCATTAACCCATTTACAGTTAATTTTATCTTTTTTATTGGAACCTCCATCTCTAGACTTATTACATCTAATTTTGATGGAAGCTTCAGTTAATCCAGATACTTCACTAGCTTCTTTTAAAGATGATGTTGTAACAACTGATCCGTCTTTAAAAGTTATTTCTACAGATGTATCAAGTTCTTTCTACTTTTTCATGATTTTTAAAATACTTTAAATATTTAATAATTAATTTTTTAGTTTCTTGCTCTCCATATTTAGCTCTTAAATCTGAAAAATCTTTTGCTTCATAGTGTCTAGGTATTATTAAACAATGCAATTTAGGATATTGTCGTTTCATTTTATTAAGAAACGTAATTCCTGTATGGTCATTATCCCATAAAGCAAATACATATTCAAATCTATTAGTTAAGTCATCTATTATATTTTGAGATGGTATAACTGTTTCGCTATTTGGAGCACAAGCAGGAATATTATAAGCATATAATGCCATTACATCTTTTAAAGATTTAGTAAGGACACATATTTTTCCTTTTTTTGGTAACTTAAAATATCCTTGTAATCTTTTTGCAGGATAATTTCCAATAAACCTATACTCTTTTCTTTTAGGAAAATAGCATTTCCAAAGTTCTATTTTTTCTTTATTTTCTTGGATTTTACCTCCATAATAACCGTAAATAGGACAATGTTGTTGAGATTTAGCAAAAAGATTTCCATTTAAAAATACATGTTTACAAGAATATACATCAAAGTGTTTTAAAATATCTAAGGTTATTCCATATTTACCCCACCATTTTAAATCTTGTTCTGTAAAATCTTGCATTTCAATCTGTATTTTTGAAATTGTCTTATCTTCTATTCTGATAGGATTTAAATTAATCTTACCCTTATTCTTAGGGACAGAAGGATTCTTTACAATACCTAAATCATTTGCTATAATTCTTAAAGCTTGATAATAATCACAATGAAATTGTTCTTGAACTACTCCAAAAATATTCAAATTCTGACCAGTAGCAAAATCTTTAAAAATTAAAGTTCCAGATTGATTCCTATAAAAAGAGCAAGTAGGATTAATGTCTTTTCTTAATGGAGATCTAAATAATCCTTTTTTAATAGGAACATGTAAATAATATTCCATTATCTGTTCTTCAGAATATTTGGATAAGATTAATTCTTTAGTAATTTTTTGTTGAAACGAGAAATTCATATTTTATATATATTAAAATACAAAATTAATGAATTTTCATCGTAAAACAAAACAAGGTTACCTGATTAGGTAACCTTTATATTTTAGAGTAATGAATCAAAATCAATTTCTTCTGATTCAGTACTTGGAGTTTCTTCAATAATTTCAGAAGCTTTGTCCTCAATAGGAGTTGGCTTAGCTGATTCATAAGCTACTTTCTGACGCTTCTCATAGTCAGAGAAAGTGAGATTATCACCAAACGGTGATACCATCCAAGTATACCATTCTCCTACATTTACATTATTAGCAGCTGCACGCTTTTCATCCTTAGCTTCTGCAATACCAGTACAACTTGGAAGTTCAGCATAAACATTACCATTAGAGTTGCGACCTATAAGTTTCATACTTGTAGGATTCTTTCCAAGGTTCTTATTAATACACTTAATGAAACAAGAAGCAATAAACTCAAAACCTTGTTCTTCATTCATTTTAGCAAGAGATGTATTCTTTGCTACTGCTTCTTGAAGCTTTGCAAAATCTTCAGGGAAGAACGCAAAACCTATAGCTGCCATAAGATCACGATTGCGCTCCCATGCGCTAGGAAGCTCTTTCTTACCACCATTAGGCATATCTATAGATCCACGTTGTGTATCCTTAACAGTCTTTACATAGAACATACTCTTAGAAAATTCACCTTCATCACAAGAGAAAGTGATTATCATTGACTTCCAAGGATTGCCTGTCTTACCAACACCCTCTTTTGTTTCTACACCACTCAAAGTAACATTTTTATAAATGTTATAAGGCTTAAGATACTTAGAAGGACTTGCTGGCTTTACATCGCTGATATTAAAATTAAACATATTTTAAACAATTTTTAAAGTTGAAATATAGAAGCTTTTACTTCTTCACTATCATCTAAAAGAGATTCTATATTAAAATCTAAATCTTCTTCTATATTAACATTTTCATCTCCTTTAAGTTCAGGTTCTTCTTGAACTTCTTTTCCATTATCTAAAATGAATTGATTATTATCATTAGGAACTAACTTAAACTCTGTACCATATGTAGCAAGAGTTTCAGCCTTTTTACCTCTAAATGAAATAGTTCCTGATTTAGTCAATTTACATCCACTATCAGGAGTTCCGAATGTTTCACTAATACCTATAATAGGTTGTGAAGCATATTGAACATCAATTCTATCTCCAGGATTTACTCCCATTAATTTTAAAGCTAAAGAATTTAGACGAAGTTTATTATCTTCTAAATATGCTTTAGCTTCAGTATCAGAATCTACTAATTCTTTTTTAGTAGATTTCTTTTTAGATTCTGAATGACCAACAATAGTTGTTTCTAGAATCTCTCCAGTTTCTGTATTTACAGAACTTTCATATTCAATTGTAAAACGATATTTACTTATAACCATAATTATGCAAGACTTGGATAAATTCTATCCCAATGTGAAACAAAACTTCCATCTTCCTGACGTTCTGCTACTACTATATCATTATTTGCAAGATGTTCAGGTCTTGCACCTGCAGTAGCTTCTCCTTGAGTCATAAAATTAATGCAAAGATTACTTTCTTTATCACGATGAATAAAGCCTATTGCATCAGACTTAGCTGCAAGGATACGTCCCGTCTTTCCTGTTAAATCAAAATCTTTAATTGAACCAACTTCACGACCTTCTGAGTCAGTAATTGACTTATCTTTAACATGTCCTACAATAATTATGTTTTTGGCCGCCTTAGAAACTATATCAATCAGCTTTTCGATAGCCTGGCGTAACCAACCATAACCCGCGCCCATCGGTAGAGAAAGAATATCTGTTCCAACAAAGTTCTTTCCCATAGTAGATGACTTGTACATTGATAGTGCGAGTGGTTTTGCCAATTCTTCTAGAGCTGTAATAGTATCTATTGTAATAAACTTATAAGGACATCCAGCTTTTACAATCTCTTTGCACAAAGCATTAAGTTCATTTACTGAATGAATCTTTACTTTAAGTGCTTCTACATAATCACTACCATCTTCTAAATCAATAATCAAATTGTTATCCAAAGTACTCAATAATGAAGTCTTTCCAATCTTTGGAACTCCATATATAATTAAATTCTTAGGATCTTGAGTTAATTTTGGAAGTTTCTTAGTAGGCAATGTGAAAGTTTCACTCATTACAGTATAAATTTAGATTTATTATTATTTTGTTCATCTAAATTATCTGGTTTTTCATCTAAAGTCCAATTTGGACTCTTATATTTTTCATAATCATATATTTCATCAGGTAGTGGAAGCTCTTTAAAATAGTTTATCCAGCCATAAAAAGCAGTTCCTATTTCTACATCACAATCACCAAAACGATTCTTTAAAACCATAATACTTCTAAACGAACTTTGTAATTCAGAAATATTATATTTCTTATAGGTTTTTAAAGCATCTCTAAATGGATTATATAAAGCAAGCATTACATTACAATCTTGAACTGTATTACCACTATCTTTTGCATCATTTATAGTAAATGCACTTTTACCTTGCTTAAAACGTTCAATATTGCCTTGTTCTCTATTTGCCTGTTGAATTACTACAGGACTAATACCACATTTTTCTCTTAAAGTAACTAAATAACTGGAAAGTATGTCCATTTCTTGCTTTAAAGAGTGTCCTGTTTGAGGCCGTACAAGTCCTATATGATCTATTACTACATTATATATCAGATTAGGATTTTTAGGAGTATAAATGAGTCTATTATCAGTCTCTTTAAATTTTCCCATTGATTCCAATCTTTTTTTGAGAATAGCATATACTGTATTAGCATTAACTTGTTTGTCAAAAATCTCCAATTTATTAGAAATTTTATCAATCCAAGGTTTACACTTTCTTAGTATATCATAATGTTCGTCAGATAAAACATAATTAGATTCTCTTGATAATATTTTCTTAAATGATAATTCTATACCATAAGTTTCAAAAACATAAATAGATAACAACTTTATGAATAAAGATGTTTCATTCATTTCTAGTGAAAAATATAATATTTTAAAATTATCATCATCTAAATGTAACATAAGAGGTTTATAAACAAATGCATAAAGTGCTAAACTCGTTTTACCTGCACCTGAATTTGAAAGGATAAGAGTATAAGTCTCTCGACATACTCCATCTATAATTCCTTCAAGTTTAGGTAATCCAAAAGGAATACCATGATTTAAACCTTGTCTACCTCTATCTATTTCATTAAAAATACTGTCAGAAATCATATCATTTTAACTGCATCATAATTAACATTAGCTATATCTCCATTCTTTAACGCTTCTAGATCAACCCATGCATGATTTATAACAAAATTTGCCAATGATTGATTTAAGATATTATTTTCTTTAGCCCAACTAACTAATTCAATAATATGATTATGAATTTCTTCATTCCATCTAATTGCTCTACCATAACGAAAATAACAATCTTCTAAAGAATCGAATTTCCGTGCAACAGAACGTAGTGGAACTACACTTCCATTAATATTGCCAAACTGAGGATAAGTTTCAAATAACTCTTTACCTAATTCAAAAGAACTCTTATAAATATATTTTACAAAATTCTTATTAAAAGGTATTTCGTAAGGATCAAAACTCTCTCCTTCATTCGGACAATGAAAACTTTTAAGAATAATTCCCTTTTCTTGTAAAGAAGTAATAACTTCTTTTATACTAATATTACATTCATGTAAAGATTCAATATATTTTTGAAATATATCTTCATTTTCTTCATCTTGTAACATTAATAAAGTTCTAATAAACATAAGTTCATTACAAGTTATTTTATATCTATTAAGAATAGAAATTTCTCCTTCTAAAGTTAAAGTTAAATTTTTCAAAACAGTTATTACTTTATTTCAAGAATAACTGTAATAGCGTTTTACTCTTTCGAGTCGGAATTAATTACATAGGGAAGCAAGAACTCTCTAAGAAGTTCATTTGCTTTTTCTTGCATGGTTGTTAAATCATATTCATCTCCCCAATATGAAAGAAGATGTTTCTTTCCATCTTCTTCATAATAGTCTGTGGTTTTTACTCCTTTTAATATAATCAAAAGGAGATTTAATTCCAATAATTTCTCCATATTAAAATCTAAAAGTAAAGTTTTTTAATTTCTTTTTATAAGGTTGAGGCTCTTTTCCTGCTAAAACATCTTCTAAACCTTGTTCATCAATAACAATGTAATCACCATTAGGATGTCCTTTACGAAACCACTCCATCTCTACAGTGGAATCAATTACAAGATTAAATATTTCTGCAGTTTTACCTTGTTCAAAACGAATACAACGC
>CAVIUL010000026.1:0-3494 GCA_963645885.1 bacterium
TGAAAAAACTCTTTTTTTTACTGGAAAAATGTGCTAAAATAATAACGCTTTAAGAAAAAAAGACATACCTATTGATTTAATATTCTAGTGCTTAAATAACATTAAGTGAATATTAATTAAAAGATAGGTAGAAGAATTAACGAAAGGAGAGAAGAAAAATGGCAGTAATTGCAAAAAGTTATTTATTAGAAGCAGGTGTACACTTTGGACACCAAGCAAAAAGATGGAATCCAAAAATGAAGGAATACATCTTCACAACTAGAGATGACATTCATATTATTGATTTACAAAAAACTGTTGAAAAAATTGAAGAAGCTTACGCTGAACTTCTTAAAGCATGCGAAAACGGTGGTAAGGTTCTATTTGTAGGTACTAAGAAACAAGCTAAAGAAGCTAGTATCGAAGAAGCTACAAGATGTAATAGTTTTTATGTAACTGAAAGATGGTTAGGAGGAATCTTAACAAACTTCAGAACAATAAGAGAAAGAATCAAAAGATTAGTTGAAATCGAAAAAATGGAGAAAGATGGTAAATTCGAATTACTTCCTAAAAAAGAAGTTGCTCAAATTCAAAAAGAATATGACAGATTAAATAAACTTCTTGGTGGAATTAGAGAAATGGATCGTCTTCCAAAAGCTATTATCGTTGTAGATCCAAGAGTAGAAATCAATGCTATTCGTGAAGCTCGTAAATTACACATTCCAGTATTCGGAATTGTAGATACAAACTGTGATCCAGATGATGTAGACTTCCCAATCCCAGCAAACGATGACGCTGTTAGAAGTGTTAAAGTAGTTTTAGGTGTACTTGCTAATGCAGTATGTGAAGCTAACGGACTACCAACAGTTGATTACGTTACTGAAGAAGAAGTTTCTAGTAAACCAGCTAAAGAAATCAAAGTTGAAACTAAAGTAGTTGAATTTGATGATTTTAGTGAAGAAAAGAAAGAAAATAAAAAAGCTGAAAAAACAGAAACACCAAATTATGCAGATATGACTGTTTCAGAATTAAGAAAACTTGCTAAAGACAAAGGTGTAGCTGGATACTCAACTATGAAAAAAGATGAATTAATTTCATCATTAAATTAGGAGGAAATTATGGATATTAGTGCAAGTATGGTTAAAGACCTAAGAGAAAAAACAGGCGCAGGAATGATGGATTGTAAAAAAGCCCTTGTTGAATGTAATGGAGACATGGACAAAGCAATCGATTATTTAAGAGAAAAAGGTATTTCTAAAGCTGCTAAAAAAGCCGAAAGAATCGCTGCAGAAGGTCTTTCTAATATTTATATTAAAGGTAATGATGCAGTAGTTGTAGAATTAAACTCAGAAACTGATTTCGTTGCTAAAAACTCTGAATTTAAAGAATTATTAGATAAAATTGGAAACACTATTTTAGATAATAAAGTTGAAACTATGGAAGATGCTTTAAATGCTAAATGTGGTGATGAAACTATTAACGAATTAATCGTTAACGCTACAGCTAAAATAGGAGAAAAGATTAGTCTAAGAAGATTTGAAAAAGTTACTAAAGATGATTCTCAAGTATTTGGTTCTTACTTACATATGGGTGGTAAAATATCTTCATTAACAGTTGTTGATGGTGATAAAGAAGACGTAGCTCGTGATGTAGCAATGCAAGCAGCAGCTATGAGACCACTTTATATCAATATTGAATCAGTACCAGCAGAAGATTTAGAACATGAAAAAGCTGTAATCAAAGAACAAGTTATCAATGAAGGAAAGAAACCTGAATTCGCTGATAAAATTGTTGAAGGAAGACTTAGAAAATTCTATGAAGAAACTGTTCTTGAAGAACAAGCATTCATTAAAGATTCTGGTATTACAGTAAAAACTTACTTAGAAAACAATAATTCAAAACTTGTTAAACTTGTAAAATATGAAGTAGGCGAAGGAATGGAAAAAAGAAACGATGACTTTGCTGCTGAAGTTATGAGTCAAATTAAGTAATTAACTATAAAGTATGGACTTGTCCATACTTTTATTTTATAATAAAGCACCGAGGAGATAACTATGAACGTAGATGAACAAAGAGTAATAAAAGAAATGATAGAAATATATAAACCAGATGGATATGACTGGATGGGTAGTAGAATTAGTAAAAAGAACGTTCTAACATTTCATCATATAGTTAAAAGAAAAATAGGAAGAACGATAAAAGAAAACGGTGCTTTACTTACACAAAAAAGTCATGAAAGACTTAATAAATTAGAAGCACATAATCAAGATTTATTCGAACGTTGGCAATGGCTATTTGTAAGAATAAATTGTTCTGGTATGCCACCAAGTAGTGAACTCATAAGTGAAATACAAGCGTTAAAAAAAGAAACAAGTGACTTCATATATGGAAAAACCTCAGAGTTAAAATTAATAAAAAAATAGATAATAAAATTAAAAAAATATAAAAAATAGTAAAAGTGTGAAAATTTATTGTAGAATTTGCTTGAAATTTGGCACTTTTTGTACTATAATCAAATGTAGTCATGAAGGGAGGGAAGAGATAATGACACACGTAGAAGTAAAAGACGGAAATGTTGAGGGTGCATTAAAACGTTTTAAGATGAAAGTTCAAAGAAGCGGAGTCCCTACTGAAATGAAAAAAAGAAGAGAATATTCTAAACCAGGCATCGTTAGAAGAGAAGCTAAAAAAGAAGCCATTAGAAACGCTAAAAAACATAATAAGCAAAGATATTAATATAATTATTAAGGAGTGATACTATGTTATATGAAAAAATATCAAATGATATGAAAGAAGCAATGAAAAATCATGACAAAGAATCCTTAAGTACATTAAGACTTCTTAAGTCAGCAATTGATTTATATTTAGTAAATAATAAATTAGAAAGAAATCATGCTTCAGATGATATCGTAATAGATGTAGTAAGTAAACAAGTAAAAACTCATAAAGAAAGTATTGAAGAATTCAAAAAAGGTAATAGACAAGACTTAATAGATGGACTTGAAAAAGAAATTAAATTATTAAGTGCTTACTTACCTGAACAACTTTCAGAAGAAGAAATCAGAACAAATATTGATAAAGTTTTTGAAGAAATTAAACCTACAAGTATGAAAGATATGGGTGCTATAATGAAAGCATTAAATCCAATATTTAAAGGTAAAGCTGATATGAAACTTGTTAATGAAATAGTTCGTGAAAAGTTAAATTAAGAAACATATGTTTCTTTTTTTTTGCCATAATGATATAATTTTAATGTGGTGAAATATGAAAAAAATAATTATAAGTTTGCTACTATTGATACCATTTATGGTAAAAGCAGATATAAATAAAATGTATATAGATTCAGAAGTTGATATAGCTGGAAACTTAATAGTAAAAGAAATAATAGAAGTAGATTCTACTGATGAGTTTACACTATCAATTCCTTACAAATCAGAGAATTCTAAAGAATATAAAGGAAATGATATAGTAAAAGACAATAGCATTATATATGATGCTGAAAATATTCAAATAAA
>CAVIUL010000026.1:3729-16736 GCA_963645885.1 bacterium
AATCAAAATATAAAAGAAGCAGTCATTATCACTAGATTACCAGAAAATTCAAGCTTATTTGAAGTATATGCTCATGGTAATAATAAAATAAATGTTTCAAAAGATGATAAAGACTCAATAGTTTTAACTAAAATAAATAATTTAAAAAAGGGTAGTAGTTATAATATTAGAATACTATATGATAAAGATATATTTAAAATAGCTATAAATGACTCTAAAAAAAGTAATATAAACGCAGTAAATTTAATAAAAGATATAGAGAATAGTAAACTAAATAAAGGTAATTTTTTAAATATATATAAATACGTAAGTATTCCATTAATTATAGTATTAATCATTTCATTTATAATAATTAAAAGGAAAACAAAATGAAAAAAACATTAAGAAATATATTAATAATTTTAGGCATATTGATAGTAAGCGCAGTTTTAATTGTATTAGATAGTTACATTAACATTGATGTAAGTCACTATGAAATTAAAAGCAATAAACTAAATCAAAAGTATAATAACTATAAAATAATGCTTTTAACAGATTTGCATAATAGAGATATAACAGAAAAACTAGTAAAAATAGTTAATGAAGAAAATCCAAATATTATAGTTATGAGTGGTGACATGATTAACGAAAAAGTGGATGGTTTTGATAACTTTTTTAATCTCTGTGAAAAACTAAAAGATAAAACTATATACTATGTTTTTGGCAATCATGAAGAAAATATGTCAGATGAAAAACAAAATGAATTTATAAAAAAAATAAAAGAAAAAACAAATGTAATTTTACTTAATAATGACAAAGTAGAATTAGATGATAGTTTTACTATCTATGGATTTAGTCATCAAGTTAAATATTATTTAGCAAGTACTAAAGAAAAAATAGACCTAAATTATATTGAAGAAAGAATAGGTAAAATAGATACTAATAAATTTAATCTACTTATATCACATGATCCATTATTATATAATTTATATAGTGAATATGGCTTTGATATGGTATTAAGTGGACATTTGCATGGCGGCATTATAAATATTCCATTTATAGGAGGACTTTTATCACCTGATTTTACATTCTTTCCAAAGTATTATAAAGGAGTAAATAAAATAGGAAACACTAATTTAGTTATTTCAAGAGGACTTGGTTATGGTTATATGATACCTATAAGAGTGTTTAATAGAGGAGAAGTAGTAATTATAAATTTAATGAAAAACGAATAGAATTATGATATACTAATATAGGAGATAGGGTAAATGAAATATATATTATATAAAACGATAAAAACTCTAGGAAGACCAATATATAAGATTTTATTTTTTCCTAGATATTATGGGGTAGATAACATTCCAAAAGAAGGAGCTGTTATTTTAGCTGGAAATCATACTAATAATTTAGATGCAGCAATGATGGTTGGAAGTCCTAATAGAGTTGTACACATGATAGCTAAAAAAGAACTATTTAATACAAAATTAAAAAACTGGTTTTTTAGAAGCATGGCTTGTATTCCAGTAGATAGAAGTATACACGATGAAGAATGCAAAAACGAGGCAATAGAATATCTTGAAAGAGGAGAAGCCATTGGATTATTCCCAGAAGGAACAGTAAATAAAACAAAAGGTACTGATCATGAAGAATACTTATTACCATTTAAATTCGGAGCAGTTTCATTTGCTAAAAAAACAGGAGCATACTTAGTACCATTCGCAATTAATGGAAAATACAAATTATTTAGAAAAAGTATAAAAATAACTTATGGAAAACCATATAAAGTTACCGGAGACTTAGAAAAAGAAAATGAAATTTTAAGAAATAAAGTATATAAATTAATGAAAGAAGGAGACCGAGAGTATGAAAAAAGAAAATAATAAAAAAGAAACAACTAAGAATTATGAACAGCCTTGGTTCAAGTATTATAAAGGTGTAAGAGCTCATATAGATTATCCAGATGTTTCAATGTATGAACTAGTAAGAAGATGTGCTGATAAATATCCAGGCAATATTGCGTACACTTATTTCGGAAACAAAGTAACATACAAAACATATATAAAAAATATAGATGAAGCAGCAAAAGCATTCGTAAGACTGGGAGTAGTAAAGGGAGATGTTGTAAGTATTATAATGCCAAATACTCCAGAAGCTATTACTTGTTTTTACGCACTAAATAAATTAGGTGCTGTATGTAACATGATACATCCACTTTCAAGTGGAGAAGAAATTAAATACGATATAAATCTTACTTCTTCAACTTATGTAATAGTTGCAGACATCGCATTTGGTAAATTAAAAAATATTAAAGATGAATTAAATCTTAAGAAAATAATTTATTTACCAATATGTGAATCAATGGATACTATGATGAAAATCGGATATAAACTTACTACTGGAAGAAAAGCAGTAAGACCAAGTGGAAGTGATGTAATTCCATATTATAGATTTATCGGAAGAAGTAAATATGAAAAAGAAGAAGTAAAAGATACTGGAAAAGGAGACGACACTGCAGTTATTCTTCATAGTGGAGGAACAACAGGTAAACCTAAAGGAATAGTACTAACTAACAAAAACTTTAATGCATTAGTATTAAGTGAACTTGAAATTAATAAATGCTTAGGTGATGGAATAAGTATTTTAGCAATAATGCCTATATTCCATGGATTCGGTCTTGGATGTACTTTCCATGCCTGCATGGTATCAGGAGGAACAGCTATCATACTTCCAAGTGTTAATCCAAAGAAATTTGATGAAACTCTACTTAAATATAAACCAAATATTTTAGCTTGTGTACCAAGTGTATTAGAAGGTCTTACATTAAGTAAAAAATTAGTAGACGAAGATCTTTCATTCATAAAATGTATTATTTGTGGAGGAGACTCTCTTACAGGAACACTTAATGATAAAATAGATGAATTCTTATATGATCACGGCAGTGAAACACATGTAAGAACAGCATTTGGTATGACTGAATGCGCAGCAGGCGTAACAATGATGCCACTTGAAACAACAAGAAAAGAAAGTATTGGCATCCCTTGCCCAGATTGTTTAATAAAAATTTGTGAACCAGGAACAGATAAAGAATGTAAAAATGGAGAAGTTGGTGAAATATGTATAAGTGGTCCAACTCTTATGAAAGAATACATTAATGAACCAGAAGAAACTAAAAACACTCTTAAAAAACATAAAGATGGACTTACTTGGTTACATAGTGGTGACCTTGGTACAATGGATGAAGATGGATTTGTATATTTTAAATCTAGATTAAAAAGAATGATCGTATCAAGTGGATATAATATCTATCCGGGACAAATAGAACAAATTATATGTGAACATCCATACGTACAAACATGTTCAGTAGTAGGGGTACCACATCCATATAAAAAAGAAGTAGCAAAAGCTTATATAGTATTAAAAGAAGGAATAGTACTAAATAGTGAAGTTAAAAAATCTATAAAAGAGCACTGTGAAAAAAATATAGCTAAATATGCACTACCATATTCATATGGATATAGAAAAGAACTTCCTAAAACAAAATTAGGAAAGGTAGCATATAGAGAATTAATTAATTCAAAAAATGAGGAAGATGAAGATGAAAGAGATTAAAGCAACAGATGAATGTAGACACGAACTTGGATATAAATTAATGAGACCAATAGTTTCATGGAATTTTAAAAGAAAATATCATCCAGTTGTAATAGGTGGAGAAAACATTCCAAAAACAGGCCCATTAGTCTTCTGTGGAAACCATAGACATAAAGATGATCAATATAATGTTATGTTAGAAACTAAAAGAGTAATTCATATGCTTTCAAAAGATGAATACTTTAAAGGAAAATCAGCATGGTTCTATAGAGCAGCAGGATGCATTCCAGTAGATAGAAGCATTCATGATGAAAATGCAAAAAGTGAAGCAAGAGCAATTCTTCATAGTAAAGGTTGCATAGGACTTTTCCCAGAAGGAACAAGAAACGAAGTAACATGTAAAGATGAAGAATTAGAAAAATTAGAAAAAATACTAAATATATCAAAAGAAGAAATAATAGAAAAGATTAAATATAAATCTATAAGAACAACACAAGTAAATTTACTTATAGACTTAAAAAAGCAAAACAAAATCACAAAAGATGAACTAAAAGAATTTGTATTAGATGCAGATAATGCATTATTGAAACTACTTAAGAAAAAAATAATTACTAAAGAAGAATATAATGAGTCATTGCTTCTACCATTTAAATTTGGAGCAGTATCACTTGCTAAAAAAGAAAATGCTCTTATAATTCCATTCGCAACAACAGGATTATATAATGGTGAAAAAGACCAATTAATAACTAGAATTGGTAAACCACTTGATATTAGTGGTATGGAACTAGAAGACGCAAATAAGCTATTAAGAGAAACAATGATTAAATTAATGCAAAAAAGTGAAGAATAGTATATAATATATAAATTGTGAGGTGTAACTTATGAAATTTATTTTAACAGCTGGTGGAACAGGAGGACATATATATCCTGCATTATCAGTTTTAGAAGAAATAAAGAAAGATAAGAAAAATGAATATTTGTACATAGGTACAAAAGATAGAATGGAAAATGAATTAATTCCAAGTATGGGTATTCCATATGAAAGTTTAGAAATATATGGACTTTCAAAAACAAATATGGTTAAAAATATTAAAAATGTAAAATGCATTAGAGACTCATACAAAAAATGTTTAAAAATAATGGATGAATTCAAGCCTGATGCAGTAATCGCATTTGGTGGATATGTAACTCTTCCAGTATGTTTAGCTGCTAAGAAAAAAGGAGTAAAAGTATTCTTACATGAACAAAATATGCTTCCCGGAAAAACAAATATATTCCTATCTAAAAAGGTAGATGCAGTATTTGTGTCATTCAAAGATGGAACGAGAAAACTAAAATGTAAGAATATAATTTATACAGGTAATCCAGTTAGTCAAAGAGCAATCGAAACTAAAAAATATGATAAAACAGACTTAGGATTTACTAAAGATAAAAAACTAATTATCATAGTTATGGGATCTCTTGGCAGTACATCAGTAAATGAAAAACTTTTAGATTTCTTAAGAACATATGAAAGAGAAGATACTGAAATTTTATTCATAACAGGTAAAAAGAGCTATCCTGAATTAAGTAATAACTTAATAGTACCAAAAAGTACAAAAATAGTTCCATTCTTCGATAATCTTCCTAGTCTTATGAAATCAGCAGATTTAATCATATCAAGAGCAGGAGCATCAACAATTGCAGAAATAATGGCAACTAAAACACCATCAATATTAATACCAAGTCCTTATGTAGCAAATAATCATCAATATTATAATGCATTAGACTTAGTTGATAAAAAAATAAGTATACTATTAGAAGAAAAAGACTTAAATAAAGATTCACTTACAGAAGCAATTAATGAAATATTTGAAGAAAATACATTCAAAGAAATAAAGAAAAATCTAAGTGAAATAAAAGACATGTCATCAAGTACATTAATAATGACAGAAATATATAAAGAATTAAAGGAAGAAAATGAAGAAAAGGGTAAGAAGAAAATTTAATTTTGGTAAGTTTATATTATTCATACTAATAATATGTCTTATTTACTTTGGAATAAAATACTTGTGTAGTATAAAAACAAAAAATATAATTATAGTAAATAATAACTATTATAGTGATGAAGAAATAATTGAAACAGCTGGAATTGAAGATTACCCTGAATTCATAACTTTAAGTAGAAAAAAAATAAAAAATAAATTATCTTCTCTAAATTTAATAGAAGATGTAGAAATAAAAAAAGAATTTGGTTTCATATTAAGAATAACTATAAAAGAAAAGAAGATACTTTATTATATAAGAAGTAATAATAAATACAAAGTATCTGATAATAAAAACTATAGTTTAGATAATGTTAATGGAGTACCAACACTAATCAATTATGTTCCTGAAGAAGTAGAAAAGAAATTTGTAAACAAACTTAAAGAAATAGATTCAAACATAATAAATATGATAAGTGAAATAGAATACAATAAAACATCATATGATAGTGAAAGATTCTTATTATATATGAATGATGGTAACGAAGTATATATAACAGTATCAAGAACAAATTTACTAAATAAATATGTAGAAATAGTTACTAAGTTAGATAATAAAAAAGGAATATTATATTTAGATAGTGGTAACTACTTTGAAATAAAAAAATAGATATGCATTATACATATCTTTTTTTAATATAATTTAATATGACAAAATTAGATAATTTTAAAAAATTTATAGCATCACACCCTGATTTTATAGATATGGTTAGAAATAATAATACAACCTGGCAATCTTTATATGAATTATATGATATATACGGCGAAAATGAAAGCATATGGAATAAATACCTAACTTCATCACATAAAGATATCTTCAGTATGAAAGGCCTCTTAAGCACCATAAAAAGCATAGATATAGCCTCATTAGAAGAAAATATAAATTCAATACAAAAAGCAGTATCATTAGTAGAAGAACTAACCAAAGAAACAAAGAAAGAAGAAACAAGCACTCCTAAAGAATCAAAAATAGATAACTTATATGGAGATAAAGATGAATAGAGAAGTACTAGAAAAATTAAAACAAGATCCAAAATATCTAAAATATCTAAGACAAAATTCACTATGGTATAAAACATTAAATAGGGATCCAACTAAATATAATGAATTTATTAAAGCAATGAAAGTAAAATATAAATTAAGAACAATCGATAAAATTGATAACTTTGTTGATAGCGTAGATTTAATCACAAAAATCATAGATGCATCAAAATAATAAATGTGTATAATTTATGTAATATATCGTTGACATATATTTTTATTTGATGCTATAATTGAAACATAAGGATAGAGAAACTATCTCAATAAAGAAAGGATTGTGATTAGTAAAATGAATAAGAAAGGATTTACATTAGTAGAGTTATTAGCAGTTATCGCTATCTTAGCTATCTTAGTAATTATCGCACTTCCAAATGTATTATCTATGTACAATGAAGCTAGAAAAAATACATTTGTTACTGAAGTAAGAGATTATTATAAAGCTGGAGAACAAAACTTCTTATTAAACTCAGGAAAAGCTGTAGTTTATACTAGTTTATCAGGAGTTACTGGTTCTAAAACTATCGAAATGACTGGTAATAAAAATATGCAATATTACATTGTATTCGATGCTAATGGAAAATGTACTAAATTATTAGCTACTAATGGTACTTATAAAATTGATGCATCAGCTGCTGAAATTAATATCGAACAATTAGGTGATACATATGCAGCAGACGAAACATCTGATAAATATGTATTAGAAGCTGATACAACAAACGGTGCTAAGATTTCTGGTACTACAAAAACAACAAAATAAGACTTATTAAAGTCTTTTTTTTATGCCTAAAATATTATATAATTTTTAAAGGTGATAAAAATGAATTTAATAATAGGAAGCCATGTAAGTTTTAATAATAAAAAACAACTTTTAGGTAGTGTAGAAGAAGCTATAAGTTATAATGCAAATACATTTATGATCTACACTGGTGGAGCTCAAAGTACTATGAGAAGTGCTATAAATGATGAATTAACATATGAAGGTTATAAGTTAATGTTAGAAAATAATATAAATGCAAAAAACGTAATAGTACATGCTCCATATATAGTTAATTTAGCTAATAGAAGTGATAAAAACAAATATGATTTTTATATAGATTTTTTTATAAAAGAACTTGATAGATGTAAAACTTTAGGACTAGATAAAATAGTATTACATCCAGGAAGTGCTACTACTTGTACTAAAGAAGAAGCAATAGAAAATATTGCTCATGGTATTAATTTAGTATATAAAAGTACAACTGATACAATGATTCTTTTAGAATTTATGGCTGGGAAAGGCACTGAAGTAGGTACATCAATTGATGAATTAAAAGAAATAATCGATAAAATAGAAGATAAGAATAGAATAGGTGTATGTTTAGACTCTTGTCATATGAATGATGCAGGAATAGATATATCTAAGATAGATGAATTCTTAGATGAATTTGATTCAAAAATTGGAATAGATAAAATAAAGTGTTTTCATATAAATGACAGTATGAATCCAATAGGAAGCCATAAAGATAGACATGCAAATATTGGATATGGAACAATAGGATTTAATAATTTATTAAATGTAGTTTATAACAAAAGACTAGAAGGAATACCATTCATTTTAGAAACACCATATATTAATAGAAATCAAAGTGATGCATACGCACCATATAAAATGGAAATTGAAAGTATAAGAAAAAAAGAATTTATAGATTTTATAAATAAGTAATATGTGGTATAATAATAAAGTAATAATAAAGGGTGATTAAATGCAAAAAGTAATAAATTACATAAGGGATTACTATGGTGTTATTACTGTTATAATTATGATATCTGCTATATTGAGTTACTCACTATCAAATTTTTTTGTTACTAGTGAAAACCATAAGGCTGCAGAAATGTACATTGGAGAATTAAAGTACGGAATAAATATAGGTGGAATAGACACAAGTACAATAATAGCAACACCAGGAGAACAAATACTAAATGTAGAAGTGAGAAATCTAAATCAAACTGCTACTAAATATAAATTGGTATTCGCAAATAATGAAAATGTAGATATAGTTTATTATTCATCTACTGAAGATACTTCTGGAAATGTAACAAAATATTCAAAAGCAGGTGATTCAATAGCTTTAAATTCTGCTAATAACATCAAGATAAAAGTTAAAAATAATTCAACAACTAATCAAACAGTTATTTTAAAAGCAATAGGTGGTTACGATATAAATTCAGTTTCTGCTATAACTGTACCGAGTGGATATACTGAAATACCAGAAGAAACAGAAAAATATTATTTTTGTTATACTGGAACACTTTTGGTATCTGGAACAACGTACTCAAGTGGACAATATGAATATAAATATAAATATTCAGCACTAGCTCCTACCACAGCAAACAATGGAACAATTAGATGGGCAACTACTGCATTAACAGAAGATGGTTGGGGAGTACAAGCAAAAAACTCAACTTTAACAACTGATGGATTCGATGGGAAAATATGTTCTTATATAGATGATAAACCAATAGTTTCAACACAATATATGTATGCTAAAAGAGGAGAATCTGGTTCGATAAAAATTTCAAACTTTAAAACCAGCAATGTTACAAATATGTCATACATGTTTCAAAGCGCATCTGCTGCAATAATAGATTTAGGTACACTTGATACATCAAACGTAACAAATATGTACATGATGTTCTCAAGTACTAAAGCAACAACAATAAGTGGTTATGAAAAGTTTGATACAAGTAATGTAACTGATATGCGTTACATGTTTAACGCTTCATCTGTAAAAACTATTAATTTAAGCAATTTTAATACTAGTAAATTAACAAGTTTATATGGTATGTTTATGAATAGTGCAGTAGAAAATCTTGATGTAAGTAGTTTCGACACATCAAATGTTAAGAGTTTAGCATACACTTTCTATGGAACAAAAGTTACAACCCTTGATTTAAGCAATTTTGATACAAGCAATGTTACAAATACATTAAACGCTTTTAATGGTATGACTAATTTAACAACAATATACGTAAGTGATAAATTTACAATGGATAAAGTAACAACAAGTACAAATATGTTTACAGGATCAACTAACTTAGTTGGTGGAGCTGGAACAACATATAGTTCAGCACATGTTGATAAAACATATGCAAGAATAGATACAGCGAGTACACCTGGTTATTTCACATTAAAATAAAAGTTTATTGATTATTCAATAAACTTTTTATATTCGTTATATTTTTCAATTATTTTTTTATAAAGTTCAGGGTTAAAATTCAATTTATAGTTAGAAATATAACTCATAAAATTAGTATTTAATATTTCTTCATAATCATTTTTAATAGCATTATAGATCATATCTATTTCTTCATCAGATGCAGTAACACACTCTTTACTTAAATAATTTATAATGTCTTGTTTAGTAAGTCTATTTATATACCCTTTTAATAGTTCTTTTTTCAAATAAAAACCTCCTACTAATATATTTTATTAGTAAGAGGATTTTTTATTCATTTAATTTAGATATTGCATTAATTAAAGCAATCTTACCATAGTCGTAAGTAAGACTTCCTTGTTGAAATAACACATATGGTTCTTTAAGTGGACCATCGCAAGATATTTCTATAGAACTGCCTTGAACAAAAGAAGCACTTGCCATAATGATTTTATCATCATATCCTGGCATATCTGCAGGTATTGGTGAAACATTCGCATCAATTGCTCCAGCACTCTGCATACCTTCAGCATATTTAATTATATTATTTTCATTTCTAAAATATATTAATTGTACTATATCAGCACGTTTTTCGTTATAAGTAGGGTGAACTTCGTATCCAAGCTTATCAAGTACTTTACTTGTAAGAATAGAAGTTTTTAAAGCAGAAGAAACAACGCTAGGAGCAAAGTATAAACCTTGTAAGAATTCACGATTTGCATTCCCGCTAGGTCCAACTTCACGTCCTTCACCAGGAACATTAAGTCTTTCTGCACATAATTCTATTAAATCATGACGTCCTGCAATATAACCACCATTACGAGCAATACCACCACCTAAGTTTTTAATTAAACTTCCAGCCATCAAGTCAGCACCAACTAAAGTAGGGGTAGTAGTTTCTACAAACTCACAATAACAATTATCTACGAAAATGATTACATCTTTATTAATTTCTTTAATAAATTTAATAACTTTCTCTAGCTTTTCAATAGTAAGAGATTCTCTTAAAGAGTAACCTCTAGATCTTTGAATATGTATAGCTTTTATATTATTTTTAAGTTCTTCTTTAATCTTTTCATAATCAAAATCATTATTGATTAAATCTATTTCTTTATAATTAATTCCATAACTAATAAGTGAACTATTATTAGGCTTAATTCCAATGACTTCATGTAATGTATCATAAGGAGTTCCACTAATGGCTAAAAGTGTATCTCCGGGTCTTAAAATAGCAAATAACGCTGTACTTATTGCATGAGTTCCAGATATGATTTGAGTTCTAACTAACGCGTCTTCACTATCAAGTACATATGAAAATATTTTTTCTATTTTATCTCTTCCAGTATCATTATATCCATACCCACTAGTACCAAATAAATCACTTTCACTAATATTTACTTCATGAAAAGCATCAAGTACTTTTTTACTATTTATATATGTATTTTTATCTATAGAATTAAATATATCACTTAATTCTTTTTCAGATTCATTTACTAAATCAATATATTTATCATTTAATTTTAACATTTCTTACCACCATCTATTCTAATTACTGAGTCATTAATATAACTTGCGTCCTCACTAGATATAAAATATACAAGATTAGCAATTTCTTCTGGACTTGCAAATCTACCCAGTAATATTTTATCTTCTTCAGACTTTTTAAATTCCCTGTCCATATCTTTATTCATAGGAGTATCTATCCATCCAGGGCATATAGTGTTAACTCTAACACATGGACTATAATAATTAGCTAAATTATGACTTAAATTTATTACTCCAGCTTTAGATGCATCATAGTCAATACTATATTCATAATAAGTATCTATCGCATTAGTACTACTAATATTAATAATATTTCCATATCCTTGAGACTTCATAATATCACCGAAGCATCTAGACACTAAAAATGTACCAACTAAGTTTACTTCTAATGTTCTCATAAAATTATCTTTAGTTTTATCATCAACTGTAGTATCTATTGCTATACTAGCATTATTAACTAAAACATCAAGTTTTCCGTAATTATTTAATATTTCATTTTTTAAATTTTCTATATCTTTTTCATTACTAATATCGCATTTAACTATTAAAGCATTTACTCCATATTTAGAAGTAACTTCATTTTTTAATTTAATTGCATCTTCTTCATGACTTAAATATGTAATAACAACATCATAGTTATTACTAGCATATTTTTTTATTATTGATGAACCAAGTCCAATACTTGAACCTGTCACTAAAACACACTTTCTATTCATACTTTCCCTCGCTAACGAGCATATTTTAACATAAAAACGAGTTTTTTTGAAGTCTTAGCTTAATAATTCATAAGTTTCTCTTGTCAACTCCATTTTTATTTGTTATAATCTTGAGTGTATAAAAAAAGGAGGAGAAGTCCAAATGGCAAAGAAAGAAAATAGAGAAGGTATCGCACTACAATGTACTGTTTGTAAAGAAATCAACTATTTAACTAGTAAAAATAAAAAGAATACTGATGGCAAATTAGAAATTAATAAGTTCTGTTCAAGATGTAATAAGACTACTGCTCATAAAGAAAAGAAGGCGTAGTAAATTATGTTTAATGTAAATGATATTAAAAACGGAATGACTATTAAGTATGAAGGTAATATTTACCAAGTTGTTGAATTTCAACATGTAAAACCTGGTAAAGGTAGTGCTTTTGTTAAAACAAAACTTAAAAATTTAAGAGCAGGTACTACTCAAGAAATTACATTCAATGCAGGAATTAAAATGGAAAAGGCTGATGTAAGAAAGAATCAACTTTCATATTTATATTCTACTGGTGATGCTTATGTATTTATGGATAATAATACTTATGATCAAATTGAAATACCAGCTACTTTAGTAGAAAATGAAGCTAAATTCTTAAAAGAAGGTATGAATGTTGAATCTATGGTAATTGAAGGAGAAGTAGTAGGTATTACACTTCCTGAAAAAGTATCATACAAAGTTATCAGTGCTCCAGAAGCAGTTAAAGGAAATACAACAAGTACTGCACAAAAAGATGTTACTATTGAAACTGGTTATACTTTAAAAGCTCCATTATTTATTTCTGAAGGAGAAGAAATCGTTATAACTACTCGTGATGGTAAATATTTTAGTAGAGGATAAGAACTAAAGAAATTTAGTTTTTTCTTTTGGAAAAATTTAATATTTG
>CAVIUL010000027.1:0-16583 GCA_963645885.1 bacterium
TAATGAACTTTACTAAGTTTACACTAAAATAACTATCACTTTACTTTTTATTATGTTATAATTTTAATAGAATAAGAGGTGGTTTTATGGCTACAATAACTGCAATACAAAAAAAGGATATTGATGCATTAGAAAAAAGTTTAAGAGTATTATCTGAAAACATGACTAGTGTTGCTGATGATGTTGTTGATATTAATGGACAAATCAACGATTTTAATAGTCAAGTAGACAATCTTAAAAATAATGTTAAATCACTGGAACAAGAAATAAAAGATTTTATGTTAGAAGTTAGAGGTTCTTCACTAGTATCTAATGCACAAAATGAAATTCTATTAAAAGAAAATGAATTAAATAAAAAGTATGGACATTATGATTTAATACGTAGAAAAATAAACGGTATCTTAAATAGTATGGATTTAAATACTATCAAGAAGAATACTTTGCTTACTCAAAGTGAACAATCATTACTAAATACTCCAGATTATTATTTATCATATGCTTTAGTTGCATTATGTGCTTGGTTTAGAAATGAAAAGAAATTAGCTCGTAAAGCATTAAATAAAGCTCTTAATTTAAATGATAGTAAAACATCATTACTTTTTTGTTTGATACATTTAAGACTTAACAGAAATGAAACTGCTCTTAAATGGTTAAAAAGATATTTAGATACACAAGATCCTAATAATATGGATAATGATATTATAAATGTTTTAGAATCATTAGTTAGTGATGCATATAGTGTTAAAATGACAGATTTGATTCTTTCTTATATTAACGATTGGTGTATTAAACTAAATAATAATTCTAATATTAATAATTATCAAATAGAAAGATGGAGAGAATTCTTTAGTGATACTATTGAAACTATTGAAAATAATGATTATCCTTTTTCTGTAGAATATATTAAAAACTTTGATAAATTAAAAACTAGTTTAGAAATTTCTTATTCTTATAATAATGCATATGCTAAATTTTTAAATTTATTAAATAATAATAAACAAGAAGATAAAACTATAGATGAACTTTTAAATAGTTTATTATTTAGTTACGAAGATAATGAGGCTGAACTTAGAAAAAGTATATTGAAGAATAAATTAATAATTGAGTGTAAAGGAAATATAGAAGAAGCAAATAAAAAATATGAACTATATAATAATTCATTAAATACTAAAAATAATTTTGGAAATGAACTTACAAATGCAATATTAAACAGAAATGATATTTCTTTATCTACTAAGAAATTAGCAATTGCTTTAACTAAGCAAAATATAATTAATGGATTTGAAGAAGCATTTAGCAATAATGGAGAACCTGTTGATACAGAGGTTGAAATTAAAATTAATGAATGGACTGGTATTACTAAAGATGGAAGTAATGAAAAAGAATTACAAGATTCTTTAACTGATTATGTTAAAAAGCCTTTCGAAGTTGATTCACAAGAACAACAATATGTTTCACCAAAAACTATTTATTGTGGAATATTTATTGTAATTGGTTTCATCTTATCATTTATAAAATTATATATAGGTCTTATTGTTATACTTGTTGGTGGTGGAATGCTTATGTATTTCTTACTTGAAATATCTAAAAATAGACAAGATATTATTAATGAGTATAATGAAACATTAAATAAATATTTATTTGAACTTAATAATACTTTAGCAGAAATTGTTGATATAAAGTTTATATGCAAGCGTAATTTAAAATATAAAAACGAGTTAATAAATTATATTAATTCATTTGATAAAAATAATTATATTAGTTTTAAGTAGGAGGTAATCTTATGAATAATGATGAAGAACTAAAGACAGAACTTGAAAAAGATGAAAAGTTAGAAACTAAGGTTGAAAATAATAACAAAAAGAAAAATAAAGAAAAAAAGGAAAACGATGATGAAATGATAAAAATTCCTGATTGGGATTTAGAACCTCCTTTTGATACAGTTGATAGAGGTGAATTATGATATCATATTATGATTTAGTTAATTTTTTAGAATCATTAGTTAATGAACCAAGAAGTGATAGTATAGTTGAAAGACTTAATAGTTTAGAAGTTAATTTAGAAGGAGACAGATATTTTAGATTTTTAGATCATTTGTCTTTATTAATTCAAGATAGATTATCAAATGCATATAAGAATTTATTAGATAAAATTCCTAGTATAGGTGTTGATGATAATAGATTTTCAATAGAGTTTAAAGAATATACAGATGAAGTTTCACTAGACTTTTCTATTGCAAGTATTAAATTAGTTCATGAAGAAAATCAAATGCAATTAGGAAGAACTATTATGGAATCAAACAATAGAATATTAGATGAAATAAAAAGAAATTATTCTGATGAAGATACTTTTATAATGAATACTATCAATAATGCTTATTTGGAGGAAAAATAATGAATTACGAAGAAGTTAAAGAAAAACTAAATAGTTATTTGCATGCTAGAATTCCATTTATAATAATTAACACTATAGAAAAAAATAGAATTTTATCTATATTAAAAGATATAAATGATGATTTGAATGCTACTATATATGTTCATTCTATGTCTAAAGGTATGTATAATCTTCAAAATAATGAAATTGTTAGTAATGAAAAAACATTAGGCGGTATATTATCTTTTATAAGTAATGATATTAAAGATAAAAAGAATGTTACATATCTTCTTAGTGATGTTGATAACTTAAATGAAGATAATCTAGTTACTAGATTTTTATATGATGTTGTTAATAGCTGTGAAGAAAAATCTTGCTCAATAATTGTAATAAGTGATAAAAGTGTATGGCCAAATCTTAAGAGACTTGGTATGAATATTGATTTAAATTTTCCAAATGAAAAAGAGATTTATGATTTATTACATAAATTCATTGATAAATATAATGGACAATTTCCTATTGAATGGGATGATAATAATTTTAAAGAAGCAGCTGTTATATTGTTAGGACTAAGTGAAGCTGAGATTAAGAATGTTATATCTGTTTTAATTGCTAAAAAGAGCATTACTAAAAATGACTTAACTGATCTTAAGTTTGCTAAAAGTAAATTGTTCTCAAATATGGAAGGACTTGAAAAGATTGAAACTGATAATGTTGTTTATGGTGGACTTAATAATCTTAAGAAATGGCTTAATTCAAAAAGAAAATTATTAGATGTTAATAATAAAGAAAAACTTATTAAGAGAGGAATTAAACCTCCAAGAGGTATTTTAGTTGTTGGAGTTCCAGGTTGTGGTAAAAGTTTAACAGCAAAAGCAATATCTAAAAGTTGGAATCTTCCCCTATTCTTGCTTGATTTAGCAACAGTTCAAGGCATGTATGTTGGACAAACGGAAGAACAATTTAAGAATGCATTAAAGACTGCAGAACATGTTGCTCCTTGTGTATTATGGATAGATGAAATTGAAAAAGGTTTAGCTGGTGTTAATGAATCAAGTGGTGTAACTTCTAGAATGATAGGTCAATTCTTATTCTGGTTACAAGAATGTCAAAAAGAAGTATTTGTAGTTGCAACTGCAAATGATGTTGAGAGTTTACCTGCTGAGTTATTGAGAAAAGGTAGATTTGATGAAATGTTCTTTGTTGATTTACCAAATGAAATTGAAAGAAAAGAAATTATAGAAATGTATTTAAATAAATATTTAGGTGTTAAAGTTGATGATGCTTTAATGAACGAATTAGTAATTAAGAGTGATGGATTTGCATCTTCAGATATAGAATCTGCGATAAGAGATATATCATATAATATTGTAGCTGATAATGTAAAATTAACTCGTACTTACTTACTTGAATATTTTGATAAATGCTACTCTATAAGTAAAATTAATCCTGAAAAAATTGATAAAATTAGACAATGGGGAAAAGGAAGAACAATTAATGCTTCATAGCATGTTGTTCTTTTTTTATGCATTAAAAAATAGTATATATTTTATATACTATTAGTTTGTTGGAATTAAAATACTTTGACCTATTTGAAGAGTTGTAGATGTTAAGTTGTTAATTGTCATTAATTTGTTAACTGATGTACCGTACTTGTCTGCTATTTTCCAAAGAGAATCTCCTTTTTTAACTGTGTAAGTATTATAATTTGTTGATCCAGGTATTTTTAAGACTTGACCTATTTGTAAAGTATTTGTTTTTAGATTATTCAAATTTTTTATATCATTTATTGTTGTGTCATACTTGTTAGCAATTGTCCACAAGTTATCACCCTTTTGAATAACGTAATTGATTTCTCCTGTGTTTTTTACACTTGAATTATCACTTTTAGGTATAAATAATTGTTGGTTTACTGTTAATTTGTCGCTTGTTAAGTTATTTATTTTCTTTAATGTTGCTACTGTCGTATTATATTCTTTAGCAATATCCCAAAGTGAATCTCCACTTTTTACTTTATAAATCAAATAATCTTCAGGTATCATTTCATCATTTTTAGTTAGTTTTAATGTTTGACCTACTTTAAGTGTGTTACTAGTTAATTTATTTATTTCTTTAAGTTCTTTAACTGTTACACCATATTTGTTTGCTATACTCCATAAAGAGTCTCCTTTTTTAACTGTATAGTAATCACTTCCAAGTGGTGGAGTATATTTGAAGCCTTTATAATCTGCTAATGCTCTTATAACTGCTTCTACATAGTTTTTATAGTTCTTCTCTATTTGTTCAACATCATCTTTAGGACTATCTATAAAACCATACTCTACTGTTATTGTTTCATTATTAGGTGTATTTCTCTGCATGAAGTAATAATCTTTTATGGGATTACTTGGTAATCTTTGTTGGTAGTATTTTCTTACATTTTGTCCTTCTTTTTCAAGTTCATTTAATATTTTTTTAGATAATGTACTATTGTTTCTAAGTGCATAGATTACTTCAGCACCATCGCCACCTCCTGCATTTAAGTGATTAGAAACAACCACTACATCTTTACTATCTCCAAAGAAGCTTTGTACTTTATTAACTCTTTCTTTAGGAGTTAATGTTACATCACTATCCCTTGTTAATCTAACTGGTACTCCTAGTTCTTTTAATCTATCATACATGTATTTACTTATGCGTAGTGTAAAATCTTTTTCTTTGAGTCCATTTGAAACTGCTCCTGGATCAGTTCCTCCATGGCTGGTATCGGATAAACCCAGAAACTATATTTTTTATTATTTTATAGGTTATACTTTATAAATCAAGATTCCACTCTATCTTAATCTCTCTTGTGTTGGTTTCTTTATTTAATGCACCAACATATATTTTTTCTATAAACTCATCCACAATTATTCTAGTTAGTTTTTTAATATGTTTATACTTTTTAAGTATGCTTTCAATGTCCTTAGAGTTTTCTTTTCTCTCTTTTGTTTCATCAAGTTGTTTTTCTATTTCTTCTAGTCTTAATTGATATGATTCAACATCCTTTGTATATTCATCTCTTAACATTGAAAAATCATTATCGGATATTACACCTTTCAACTTATCTGTATAAAGATTTTTAAAATATAATTTGCTTTCATTTATCTTCTTTTCAAGATCAGACTTTTCTTTATTTAAATTAGTAATTAAAATATCTTGTTTATTTTCTCTTTCTAATGTTGCATTATATTCTTCTTCAAGTAATTTCTTATTACACTTTTTTAATAATTCATTTATAGCATCAAGTACATAATTTTCAATAATATCATACCTTATTGATCTATTATTATCACAAGTATGATATTTTTTATTACCTTTGCATTGTAGATATGCTCTTTTTTGCATAACTCCACCAGCACATTTAATATTGCATTGATTTCTCATAAAGATTCTTCCACATTCAGCACAATAAACTTTACTGCTTAATAAATGTACTTTTCCATCTTCTTTCGCTGGTCTATGATGATTCTTTAATCTTTTTTGAACTAAATACCATATTTCATTATCAATTATTGCCTCGTGAGCATTTTCTGTGATGCTCCATTCTGATTCAGGAACTTTTTTTGACTTATGATTTTTATAACTAATGTTTGTTCTTTTACCTTGTACTAATGTTCCAACATAAGTTTCATTTCGTAACATTCTTGCTATTGTATCTGATGTCCATATTCCAGTCGTATCATAATCAAAATTACAACATACGAAATTACTTCCAATAGATTTTTTATAAAGAGATGGACATAATATTTTTCTTTCATTTAGGCTAGCACATATTCTGTGATAACCAAGCCCGTTTTTATATTTTTCAAATATCTCTCTAACAATGGGGGCAACATTTTCATCAATAATAAGTTTATGTTTATCATTAGGGTCTTTAATATAACCATAAGGTGCAAAACTACCCATAAATAAACCATCATCTCTTTTATTTTTTAATGATTTCTTAACATTGTTAGATAAATCCTCTAAATACCACTCATTAACAAGTCCATTAATTTGTCTTGATTTCTTGTTAGCCTCATTGTTAGTATCAGCATTATCAACTATACTTACAAATCTAACTCCCCATTCAACAAACTTGTTGTGTAAATATTTTTCTATTATTTCCATATCTCTTGAAAATCTACTTTGTGTTTTACATAATACAATATTTATTCTTCCATTTTCGCAATCATTAATTAATCTATTAAAATCTGGTCTTTCAACTCCTGCTCCAGAATAATCATCATCTGAATAAATATCTACAATTTCCCAACCTTGATCCAAAGCATATTTTAAAAGCATACTCTTTTGATTAGCGATTGACTCACTATCATCATTTTTATTTTTCTTATATCTATCCTCATCCGATAGTCTGCAATATACACCTACCTTTTCCATTTACTACAACACCTCAATTCCGATTAGTTGTAGCAAACATAAATCTACAAGGACATTATATACCATATTACGAATTATTTAAAGCTACACTATTTTCTTCCTCTGCTAATATAACTCGTAGTAATTTTTTTGCTATAATATCTTTTAATTTATTTTCTTCAATTTCTTTATTATCTTTTATTATATTTATTACATTATAATTTACCTCCATTTTTCTATACCCCTTTTATGATGTTCTATAAAGAATATCCTCCTATTTTAGTCATATATCAATCCTCCTTAAAATCTTTTAGTAATTCTTCCATATATGCCTGTTCTTCAGGACTTGCTGGATCATCTACACAAACTTCTGGATGTTCCATCCAATATGGAATAAATTTATTATTTTTATTATAATTATTTCTTGTATATTCTTTTCTTTTATATTGGTAATTTTTTACTATGTTTTTATTCTCACTTTTTTCTAACACCTTAGAATTTTCTTTACTCACAATATCTACATTAAGATAAATTCTTCGTTGTCCGTTTATAAATTTAACACTTATATAATTTTTTCTTTTTAAATTATTAATTGAATTAGATATTGTTTTTTCTTTAATACTTAATGTATTAGCAAAGTAACTATTACTAGCGTAGCAATACTCCTTATTATTTGATAGTGAGTTAATCACACCATAAACTAACTTATCTGTTTGGGAACAAGTTTGGTCATTTAATATTATTCTTGATACAGCAATAAAATACCTTATAAAAGCCATGTGTTCCTTTCCAATAAATATAGTTTCCAGTATCCTAACACCATATTATTAGTTTGAGCTATAACATATATATTTTTTTAATTAGTTCTTTGAAATATGTTATAGTTCAAACTTGTATTCATCCTATATTTCTATAAGATAGGTTCTGATATAAGCCTAAATATCTTACCGAGCCACTTATAATTAGCGTTCATTGTTACTTTTCTAGTTAAGTGTTATTGTGTACATTCCGTTTGAGTATTCTTTATATATTAGATATTTTAATTCTTCTAATAGTTTTAAACTTTTTCTCAAACCTTTATTTTTGATATTAACTACTCTTTGAATTTCTCCCACATTTATATCTGTAATTATTCTTTCAAATCCTTTAGTATAAATATATGAGTAGATCAATTTCGTTTCTTTTGGAATTCTTTTATCTTTCCAAATATCATCTTTTATCTCAAGGTGTCTTATCTTCATTCATACTTTTCCTCCTTTCTCATTGATGAGTTTTACATCAATTTCATATTGAGTATATCATCATATGTTGGTTTTGTCAACACTATAATTACAATTTTGTTGACTTTCTCATCATCTTGTGTTATAGTTGATTTAGTTGAGGTGGTATTAAATGAAAAAACAAACTACTGAATTAGGAAAAGTAATAACAGAAGCAAGAGAAAAATTAGGTATTTCTCAAAGAGAATTATCTCGTAGAGCAAATATGGATTGTGCCGAAGTTTCTCGTATTGAGTCAGGTAAAAGATTAAAACCAAATGTTTTATATTTAAAAGGTATTGCAGAAACATTGAATTTAAGTATGGTTGATTTAATGAAACTTGCTGGATACAATGATATAGATATAAATTGGGGGCAAGATTTTACTGATAGAAGATCTACTGCTGATTACCAAAGACAAATTAAAAGTTATGAACAATTTTATTTTGATTCATTACAAGAAATAGAAGATAGAAGAAAGGTTGATTTTTCAGTTAAAGGTGGTATTGCTGATTTAATTGATAAAATAGAACTTGCTAAGATAGAAAAAAAAGAAATATCAAATGATGAGATATTAGAAAGATTAAAAGAAATAATCGTTTTAATAAGACCTAATTTAGAAAAATTAGATAAATCAAAATATCCATCATTTGATAAAGGTGTTTTTCCTAAAATGGAAATAAAGAATAATGTTAAATATAATTCCATTACAGGAAAAAATATAGATAAGGAAGAATAAAATTATATGTAATTTTATTCTTCAAAAAAAATAATCTTTTTGACTTTTCGTTAGATTAATCATTAAGATTATTTTCATATAAAAGATACGCAACGACAAATGATATATTTATAAAATATCTCTATGCGTATCTTTTCTTTTTTATTTAAACTTGTTTTAAATAAAAAGGCAACAATACCACTTACGATCAGTTTGTGGTATGTTGCTTAAATGGGGTTTCAAAAGGGGTATAATCCCTTTGCCCACTGTTATCGGCTCTGCCAATAGCATAGTGGGTTACTATAATGGAATTATAGTTTCAATATTATTTTTTGTCACTTGGATTTAATTTAATAATTTTACATCTATTCTTTCCATTTGATTGCTTTTGTTCTTCATTTCCAATTAATGAATATAAATCAGATGGTTTATCAGAAAATAATTGATTTATAATAATCTTTTTAACAGTTAAGTAAACTAATCTTTCTTTAATATTTCTCTCAACTTCAAATCTTACCATATCTTCCATTACTTCTTCATCAGTACGACCTGCAAAATCAAATCCATATTCTTCTTTAAATTTTTCTTCAATTTCTTTGCTACCATCATATTGCTTTACTTTTTCTTTAATTCCAAGTTCATTTGCAACATAATATAGCACTTCATTTTCTTCCATATTACTGTCAGAAATACCCATATACTCATGTACCATATCTAACATATTATTATATCTTTTAGTTTCATCAACATATGAATATTTATCCCAATTATCTTGTATAAGTTTAATTCTATTTGCAATTGGTTTAATTATATCTAGATGTGTACTAGCATATGAACTAAGCATAGAATCATAATGACTTATAAAGTTAACAACATAATTATTTATACCCATTTTAGCAATTTTACCTGCTGATTTAAATTGAGTATGTAACATTTTTTCAAAATTAATGTTATTATCTCTTATTATTTCTCCAATCATATTATTTGCATAATAATCTAATATGATATCACTACCATTGTATTGATCGAACATAAGCCAAAATCCCATTCCTACCATAGATTCTAATTTTGAATCTTTTGCTTCTGCTATTTCAACTTCTAATCTTTTTGTAAAATATGATGTTTCATTTAATACTGCATATTTTTCTGCTAGTTCTTTTGGAAGAACTTTTTCCATAATAATACTTAATTCTTTACTTTCCCAATCAGTATCAGTATTATCTAAATAATTATCTGCAACTGTTATAATAAAATCTGAATTATCTTTGAATTTTAATACTAAATATTTTACAAATTCATAATCTTGTTTTACTGCATCAGAACAAAAAGAATACATTTTAACATCGTTAGTATAACTAATAACTCCCATCATAAAATCCTTATCATTTTCTAATTGCTCAGATGTAAACTCTCCTAAATTTTCTCCATTAACATATTTTTTTACTAAAGAAATATCTATTTTTTTCATATAACTTCCCCCTTATATTTTTGAACAAAATCTCTTCTACTTCTTATTTTTCTTAAAGCTTTAGCTTCTACTTGTCTAACTCTTTCACGAGTAATACCATGATGTTGCCCAACAGTTTCTAAGAATTGAGGTTCACCATTATCTAATCCATATCTTTCATGAATAATTGATTTTTGTCTATCATCAAGAATTTCATCAACATCTTCAACTAGATGTTTCATTACTATATTTGTAGTAATCGAATCTTCCATATCATTTTCATCAGGAAGTTCATTTGATATTGGTTCTATCAATCCCATATTTATAATTAATCTTAAATAATCAGCTACCTTTGTCTTCCCTATATTAAGATCATCTAATTTATCAAAATTCAAATTATTATATATTCTTTCTAATAAAGGAATTGTCTTTATTACACTTTCATAAATATAATAAGACCAACTATTCCATCTATCAGTGAAAAATGTTTCTTCAATTTCTTCCTTAAAAGGTTTTTCCAATCCTTTATTTCTATATGATATATATAATGTTATTAATTCTACCAAGCAATCAGTAGAAACTCCTAATTGTTCATTTACTAATATTTCATCACCACATAAATTGTTATAAACTTCATTGAAATATGGAGATGTAAATAACAATGAATATCTATCAACATTTAATAATTCTCCATTGTATAATTTTTTAATCCATACACTGTTAAAAGAACTAATTATATCATTCATATCATAAGATGAAGAAACTAATAATTCTAATCCATTTCTCTTTATATACTCATATACAACATATAAAGTTCCTAATATAAGTTCATCCATATATTTTTTCTTTATTATTTCATCTTGAGTATTAATTGCTTTTCTGTATAATTCCTGTGCTACGGTAATCTTCAACTTTGGTAAAGAAGATATCTGATTATACCACTCTTGCAATTCTTCCATACTATTCCTTAGTTATTATTTTTATTTTATTTTTACCTTTTGATATTTTGCAAACTGTTGGTTTATAATTTCTATAATCTTCTAAAATATCTTCAAATGTGGTATATCCTATTGTTAATCCACTTGCTTCTAACATACCTTTAAATTCATCAAAAGTAATAACAAATTCTTGATATGAACTTATGTCATCTGGATCTACTGTTGATCTAGCTCCGTTATTCTCATAACCTACAGCATTCACATAAATACGAAGAATATCTTGAATTGGTTTTACCTTATTCTCAATTGTAAATGGATATCTATCAGAATATCTAGAATCATAATATAATGAAAATCTAGGATATAATTGTATTTCGTCATATTCCATTCCATTTCTAACATAATACTCTCTAGCACCATTAATATAATCTTGAATATGATTAAATGCTCCTTCATTGTCAATAGATTTTACTACTTCTAAATATGGTTCTACTTGATATTCACTTCCATCATTACTTGCAAAACATTTTCTTTCTAATAATCTTTTAGTTCTTAACAAATTTTCTTTCATTTCAAATTCCCCCTTTTAATAATTTATCTAGTTTTAGTTAAGACTTTTCTTTTAATGTACCTCTTGCTATTTAACGAGCAAAAGTAGTTACCATCATTGGTATCATAATCAAATGAATAATCATCTGTCATTTGTTTTGATAATTGTTCTAATAATTTGACTTTTCTTGAAGTATCTTCATCATCTAATTTACCGAACATTCCAATACTTATATTCTTTTCTCCAAAATTATGAATAGAATACCAACCAAGTATTTCACTTTCAAAATATGGATTATGAGTTAATATTATTTGTTCTCTAGGAATTACTATTCCATTATGTCTAAGAATTAAAGGAATACCTCTATCAACAAACAATCTCGAATTAATTTTTCCTAATGTTCCAGCAAATACTGATATAAGATTTATACCTTGTTGTGAAATTGAATCATATTCTCCTTTACCTATCTCTACAATATCATCAGATGGATAATCAAATCCTAAAGCATACAAGTAATCCATATAATTACCTAATAGAGATTTGTTTTGAACAATCCAATCAACAAATTCGTTTGAATACATATTATTCATATTGTTTATGTCTAATCCTCTAGCATCACAATATTGTTTAAATAAACATAATAAATACCTTTCAAACATAAAACCCCTCCAATAAATTTCGCTTTTTTCAGAAAGCACTAGTATTATAACCTAAAAAGTGGTATAATTAAATTACCAATTTTTCATAACAGGTATAACTGTTGGTTATATAAGGAGGTTATTATGAATATAAATTTGGAATTATATAAAACATTTTATTATGTTGCTAAAAATGAAAATATATCTAGAGCATCTAATGAACTATCTATTAGCCAACCAGCGATAAGTAAATCAATCAAAACTTTAGAAGAACAACTTAATACTAATTTATTTATTAGAAAAAGAGATGGAATGGAATTGACTGAAGCTGGAGAAGCTTTCTATAAAAAGATTAAAGATGCAATGGAGTTAATCTCATCTGCTGAGAATGACTTAGAAGTTATTACAAGTATGGAAACTGGAAGTATCAATATTGGTGCAAGTAAAACAATATTACATGAATTCTTAATGCCATATATAAAAGACTTTCATAAAAAATATCCTAAAATTAATATTAGGATATTCACTGATAAAACATCTGATTTAATTAGTAAAGCAAAAATGGGAATAATAGATGTTATATTTACTAATATGCCATATGGTTTACCAACAAATTTTGATTCAATTAAAATGCTTACATTACATGATTGTCTTGCTTGTAATAATACCTTTGAATATTTAAAGGGGGAAAAATTAAATAAAAAGGATTTATCTGAATTACCACTATTAGTCTTAACAAAAGGAGCTACTACAAGAATAAGACTTGATGATTACTGTGCAGAGAATAATATTGAAATACATCCTGAAATGGAATTTGGAAGTAATACTCTAATAAAAGAATTTACAGAAGCAGGTTTTGGAGTTGGTTTACTAACCGAAGAACACATAAAAAAAGAATTAGAAACTGGCGAACTATTTAAACTTAATTTAGAAATACCTTTATCAGAAAAGTATCTTGGAATGGTATGGAATACCGACAATAAAAGTTTAGTTGCCAAAAATTTTATTAAGTATATTAAAAATAACATTATCGAATAATGTTATTTTCTTTTTGATGAAGTTGGAGTTAAGATTTTTTGTAAATCCTTATCTAATTCTTCTCCTAACATAGTTCTTAAACTTTCTTCAAAGGCATAAGCTTGCTCTGATATTTGTAATCCAACATTTAATCCTGAAGAAATATTGATATGAGTTAAAGCTTGTTCTATTGGACTAAATATTCTCTTACCAATGTTTTCATTTTCAATACTTTGAACTACACTTCCACCATCTGGATCACCTTGTAAAGCATTTTTAAATCTATTAAGAGTTTCAATTCTTTCTCCATTACTAGTAACTATACTTTCAGATTTTCCAGTATCAATTGATTGTGGAACATAACCTAAGAAGTTACCATTTGAATCATAATTTTCAACAAAAGTTCTAAAAATAAAATCTTTCCTTTGTTTAACCGTGTTTATCAAATCCCTTAATACTTTTTTAGCATCAAATCTGTTATTAACCATATCATCATCATATTTAGTTGAAGATATTGATGCAAATTTTTCATTTGGTGCATTTAATCCATGATCTAATTGCACTAAACAAAAACATGTCTTAAAGAAATCTCCTCTCATAAATGAGCTAGTTTTTAATATTATTTTTTCCCATGGAAACAATTGATATGTTTTACCATTCTCTTCAACTAATCCCCTATCTGCAATAATTCTATCCTTATTTTCAAGTAATACTTTCAATATAGTAAATGCAGATGAATTTTCATCTATAGGATAATATACACTTCCATCTGGTTTAACTTTAGCAAAATATCTTTTTGTTGCCTCTGATATTATTTCTCCTTTTTGTACTCCTAGTAGATGAGGTAAATTCCATCTATTAATATTATAATAGAAATCAAATTGTGAATCATCAGCCAATATTGCAGTATTTTGTACTGATACACTGTTCTCTAGTGGATCACTCACATTTTTTGTATAAAAGAATTTATAAGCATCTACACATAATTCTAGATTATCAAACAAATTCTTCATTACTTGTTTCATTATTTCATCTGTAGAAGTTGTTCCTAATAAATCTTTTCCACCTGGATATGATGATAATTCAATATAACTACTGTCATCAACAGTTGTTTTGTGCATTGTTCTACCATCATCTCTAGTTATTGTAGTAATCGGAATACTTCTTCCAGTTGTATATGTATCTATTCCTTTAGTATCTGTTGTTTCTGACAAATAATATGTTCCATCATCTCTTTGTCTAAGTATTTGACTTCTGTTTCGTGAAGATCTTCTCTGTCTATCTTCTTCTAATTGAATATTAGAACCTTTTGATGCCTCTATTAAATGAACTAAAGACGCTTCATCAAATGTAAATCTTTTATTCAATTTATTTGCAATTTCTTCCAAATCGGAATCAATTTGTGCTTGAAGCCCACTATCAAAATTCATTCTTTCAGCTGCATCTAGAAATACAGCTTTAATTTTGGATTGTTCTTTTGTTGCAATAGCCATTTCAATAGGCATTTGAAAATAATACCTTGATAATTCATTAATTATTATTTTACTATATTTTCTATAGTTGCTTTCAATAACATCAATAACTTTAGTTTCTTCTTCATCAAATATTCTATAAGATTCAAGTTCAGATAATAAGTTACTGGAATTTGTTCTCAGTTGTTTCTTTAGAAATTCTGTATCCATAAATTTTGTTCCAAATATAGCTTCTAGAACATCTAAGTTTAATTCAGTTTCCATATCATACACCTCTATAGTTATTATACCATATATTCTTTCAATTTCAGACACAGATATTATAAACTCATTCCAAAGTCATCATCTATATCTTTATCTTCATTATAAGCTTTATGATAATCTGGTATATAAGCATAATCATATAATTCATCTTCTTTTGTCGTTCCATGTGCAATATCAATAATATCTTGTTGTTCAAAATCCCCATATTTATAATAATCTTTTACTTCTTGGATTGCTAAATCTTTTGATTTTTCATTACCTTTTAATAATATATTTCTAAAGAACACTTTAATTCTATCAAATATAAATTTAATCCAACTTTGTAGATTTTTATTTTCATTTTCTAATTTTTCATTTTTGTTTTTTAAAGATTTAACTTCTCTTTTAATATTTTGATTCTCTTTTTCTAATGATTTATAACTATTAGCATAATTATTAACTTCGTTAAATACTTGTTCTATTTTAGGTTGTAATTCTCTTATTTTTTTAGATTCATTAATAACTTTATTCATAGTATCAAAAGTATCTTTATTAACTATAACTTGATTTTTATTAAATGGAATATTTTTAGTTGTTTTCATTTTTTCATCAAATTCACTCATTGCTTTATCGAGCATATTATTTCTGACATTTAAATTTTCCTCTAACTTCCTATTAATTCTTTTATATTCTTTAATTTTGATATGTTTTCTATCACTACCTTTAATACCTCTTTCTAAATCATAACCTTGTTCAGTTAATCGTTGATGATATTTATCTTGCAATTCTGACAAATGTATTTTGTCTTTAATATATTGTTTTTTAGAAATAGTGTATCTTTCTGTATTAGTTCTTTTATCAAACTTCTTAATTAATGGAACTACTACACAATGAATATGTGGAGTTTTTTCATCTAAATGGACTATTGCGTGTAAAACTTGTTCTTTAGTATAACCTAAATCATTATAAACAAATTCCATACAAGTATCTGCCCAGTCCTTTATATCTTCTCTTGTCATATCTTTAAAAAATTCATTAGTAGCAGTAAATAATAATTCATCAGCAACAACACTATTAGATTTATCTAACATTTGCTTAAATGTCTTTTTTCTATCTTCTCGTTCAGTCTTTTGCTTTTCTTCGTGTTCCTTTTTATATTCTTTAGTAAGGTTATAAAAACCCTTAACATATTTTTCTGTTAAGGGTACTAATTCTATATTATCTTTACTTCTTTCTATATCTATATCTGGATTAGAGTTATAGGCTTTTTTCTCTCTTTTATTATGTGATCCAATTTGTGCTAAATCATTTATTGTATAAATTGGTTCACTTCTAAATATTGCATAATTTAAATTCATATATCATTTCTCCTTTCATTTATGCATAAAAAAAAACTTTCGTTAAAAAGTATTTTGCTTTATTTATTATTAAATTATATAGATTATTATTTGCTACAACTAGTTCTATTTACATTGGGTTTATTCGTACTTTGGTGTCCTGGATCTATAACAATTCCTTTTAAAGCCATATAATCACCTAATTTATTGT
>CAVIUL010000028.1:0-16073 GCA_963645885.1 bacterium
TTATAAAATCATAAATTATATATTTTTTAAAGAGAACTAGCAATAGTTCTTTTTTAATTTGACAATAATTTTACAAACTATTTTTGAAAAGGTATTTACAAAAGCGAACAAAAATAGTAATATAGTGGTAGGAAGTGAAACAAAGTGGTAGAAAGTGGGGTGCTTTGAGATGCTTATGGGTGAATTTCATCATAATCTTGATGAAAAGAGTAGATTAATCATTCCAAGTAAGTTTAGAAACGAACTTGGAGAAAAAGCTATTATCACTAAAGGTCTTGATAAGTGCTTATTTGTTTATTCGGAAAGTGAATGGAACAAATTAGTACAAAAAGTAAGTAACCTACAATTTACTAAAAAGAATGTTAGAGCCTTTGAAAGGTCCTTCATTGGTGGAGCTTCTTTAATTGAATTCGATAAACAAGGTCGAATTAATATTACCTCACCGTTAGTTCATTACGCCAATATTGATAAAGAATGTGTAATTATTGGCGTAAATGAACGACTAGAAATTTGGAGTCTAGAAGAATTTAATAATTATATGAAAGAGAATGAAGAAAATCTAAGTGAAATAGCTGAAGATATCTTCGAGATGAATTATGAAGCATAAAAGTGTATTATTAGAAGAGGTAATAAATTATTTAAATGTTAAACAGGGTGGAATATATGTGGATGCTACTGTAGGATATGCAGGACATTCAAGCGTAATATTAAAGAAAATTGGAAAAGAAGGGGTTCTTTTCGCCTTTGATCAAGATGATGAAGCAATAGAATATTCAAACAAAAGATTATCTGAAATAGGTAATAACTTCACAATCTTTAAAAGTAATTTTGTTAACATGAAAAAATATATTAATGAAAGTGTTGATGGAATACTTTTTGATTTAGGAGTTTCAAGTCCTCAATTAGATGAGGCAGAAAGAGGATTTAGTTTTCATAAAGATGCTCCTCTTGATATGAGAATGGATCAAAGTAATCCATTAAATGCAAAGATAGTGGTAAATGAATATAGCTATCAAAAGCTTACTGAAATTTTATTTAAGTTTGGTGAAGAAAAATATGCTAAAAGTATTGCTAAAGCAATTATAGAAGCAAGACCAATTGAAACAACTCTTGAACTTGCTGAAGTAATTAAAAACAGTGTACCAATTAGTTATAGAAATAAAAGCCATCCGGCTAGAAAAACTTTCCAAGCTATAAGAATTGAAGTAAATCATGAACTTGATATATTAGAAAGTTCACTTAGAGATGCATTTGATTTATTAAAAGTTGGTGGAAGACTTGAAGTAATATCATTTCATTCACTAGAAGATAAAATAGTTGCTAAAGTATTTAAAGATTTATGTAGTGATGATATTAGTACTAGAAAACTTCCAGTTGTTCCAGTTGAATTAAGTGCAAGAGCTAAAAAAATAGTGAAGATAACACCTAGCGATGATGAGCTAGATGATAATAATAGAAGTAGAAGTTCTAAACTAAGAGTAATTGAAAGGATAAGATAAATGAAACAAAAAAGATATGTAAAAACTAAGGGGGAAGGGTTACTTAAAACATTGACAGTAATTTTCTTCATTGGATTTTTACTATCAACGTTTGTTTTGAGTGCTAAAGTTCAATCAAGTAACTCTGAACTTCAAAGATTAAAAAGTAAAATTGAATCTCAAGAAAAGATGAATTTAAGTATGCAAATGAAAATAAATGAACTTGCATCTTTAGATAATGCTTTAGAAGTTGCAGATGCCAATGATTTGAAGTATAATAATAGTAATATTAGAGTAATTTCAAAGTAGAGGTGGCATAATGAAGAAAACAAGAGTAATTAAGATTAATGCAATATTCATAATTATTGTTGTTTTTATTTTTGCTGCAATAATTTTAAAATTATTATGGATTGGTCTTGGAAATGTTAAAGTTAATGATAAAACTTTAGCAGAATTTGCTGATAATCGTGATACTAGAAAAAGAACTCTTACTGCGAAAAGAGGAACTATATATTCTAGTAAAGGAGAGGTTCTAGCAAAAGATGTTAATAGTTATACTGTCATTGCTTATTTAGATCCTAGTAGAACTAAAGATGAAAAAAGACCATATCATGTTGTGGACAAAGAAAAAACAGCTGAACTTTTAAGTCCTTTAATAAATATGACTAAAGAGAGAATATTAAAACTATTAAATACTAAAATTAAATCATGTAATGAAGATAAAACTGAATGTACAGAAAAAGTACCATATCAAGTAGAATTAGGTCCTGGAGGACGTGGTATTACTGAACTTGTTAAAGATCAAATAGAAGATTTAGACTTACCTGGAATTGACTTTATTGCTAGTACTAAGAGATATTATCCTAATGGGGACTTTTTATCTTATACTTTAGGATATGCTAAAAATAATGATGATAATCAATATGTTGGTGAAATGGGACTTGAACTTTATTATAATGATGAGTTAACTGGTACTGATGGTTATATAGAATATCAATCTGATTTATATGGATATCAAATTACTAGTACACCTGCTGTAGAAAAGAAAAGTGTTAGTGGAGATGATATATATTTAACTATTGATGACAACATTCAAATGTTTACAGAACAAGCTATGAATACTTTAGAAGGTGGTAAACCTGAGTGGGCTACTATATCTGTTGTAAATGCTAAAACTGGAGAAATATTAGGTGTTTCATCAAGTCCAAGTTTTAATAATAATACTTTAGAAATAAAATCGTATTATGATCCATTTGTTGCTTATGAGTATGAACCTGGTTCAACTATGAAAATATTTAGTTTTATGGCTGCGATGGAAAATGGAATATATGATGGAAGTAAAAAATACAAGAGTGGTACTATTAAAGTAGATGAAGCTAATATTAAAGATTGGAATAATAGAGGATGGGGTATGGTTACTTTTGATGATGGATTTATGGCTTCATCAAATGTAGCTGCTGTAAATCTTGCTATGCAGTTAGGTAGAGCTAAACTTAAAGATTTTTATTCTTCTTTGGGTTTTGGAAAGAAAACAGGTATTCCTCTTCCGAATGAAAGTAAAGGAATAGTTAATTTTAGATATAATACAGAAGTTGCTGCTGCATCTTATGGTCAAGGTATGACAGTTAGTGCTATTCAAATGGTTCAAGCACTTACAACTATTGCTAATGATGGTGTTATGATAAAACCATATTTGGTTTCTAAGATTGTTAGTGGTGAAACTGGAGAAGTAGTTATTGAAAATAAAAGAACAGAAGTTGCTAAAGTAGCAAGTACTGAAACTGTTGAAAAAATGAAAACATTAATGCGTGGTGTTGTTCAAAATGGATGCAAAATAGCTACTGGTGGTGGTTATAATGTTCCTGGATATGATGTTATAGGTAAAACAGGTACTGCTCAAATTGCATCATCTAGTGGAGGATACTTAAAGGGTAGTAGAAACTATGTTAAAAGTTTTGCTGCTTTATTTCCTGGAGATGACCCTCAAATAATTATATATGTTGCTGCTAGTAAAATAACAGATGCTAAATATTTAAAAAATTCTGTTAAAGCACTTGTTAAAGATGTAGGAACATACCTTAATATAGTAGGAAATAAGGAAGTGGAAGAGACTGGAACATATACAACTAAGAGTTATATTAATTTAGATACAGTAACTGTTAAAACAGCATTAGAAGCTTCATCAATGGAAGCAGTTGTTATTGGAGAAGGAACTAAAATAATAAAACAATATCCAGAAGAAAATACTAAATTAAATGCTCATAATAAAATATTCTTACTTACTAATGATACAAACTATAAAATGATCAATATAAAAGGCTGGTCGAGAAACGATGTTTCTACATTTGCTCAGATGGTTAATTTAGATGTAAGTTTTGATGGATATGGCTATGTTAAAACATATTCGATAAAAGAAGGAACACTTTTAGATAAATCTAGTAAATTAGATGTTACATTAGAACCAGTATTTAAAGAGGAAACTAAAAAGGATAATCAAAATTAATTATCCTTTTTTTAATTCGACAAAATTTTTAATTATTATGTTATAGAATATACTTGAGGTGAAACATGAGAACATTTTATTTATTTGAAGTAAAAGATAATATTATTAAAAATTATAGAAATAATTATGAAGAGTTGTATTCTATGCTTGAAAATATACATCACTTGAAGACTGAAGATATAGTACTAGGATATAGTATATTTAATTCTATTGTTATGCCACTTAAGAAGGATGATTATAATCAATATATTAAACAAAATAATTTAGATAATGAAAACTATATTTGTTATAATTATACTCATACTATTAATGACTTTTATAATGATGAAACTACTAAAATGGTTATAAATAATTCACATATAAAAATAAGAACCAATAAGAATGCTCCATCATTTTTCTATAATATTCGTACATTTAAAAATATATTTGTTTGTGATTTTGATAATCATGATTATTTTCTTTTAGATAATAATATATATTCTTGCATAAACTCTTAATTCTTGATAGAATTGTCATAAGGAGATGAAATTATGTTAATATTAGAAACAGTTAAATGTACTGGTAATATATGGATGGATATATTATATTTAGTAATTGGACTTGTTGTTGGTGTTTTAGCTGGTTTCTTTATATCTAAGAAATTAGTATCTAAACAATTAAAAGAAAATCCACCTGTTAGTGAAGAAATGATTAAAACTTTAATGAGAGGTATGGGAAGAAATCCTAGTCAAAAACAAGTTAATCAACTTATGAAACAAATGCAAAAGTTCCAATAGGAACTTTTTTTGTGATATAATTTGTATGGTGAATAATATGAGTAAATTTTTAAAGCATTTACATACAGTAAATAGACATAGATTCGAAGTATTTAAGTTATGTTGTAAAGTTGGTATTCCTTTTAGAGGACTTGTTCATGACTTATCTAAATATTCTTTTGAGGAATTCTTTGAATCAGTTAAATATTATACAGATGGTACTATTAGTCCTTTACTAACTAGCAAAAAAGAAAACGGTTATAGTAGGGCATGGCTTCATCATTTTGGTCGTAATAAGCATCATTTTGAATATTGGTATGATTATGCAGCTCCTGTTAAAACTCCTATAATACCATTTAAATATATGCTTGAAATGATATGTGATAGAATTGCTGCTAGTAAAATATATTATAAAAAAGATTATAAAAATAGTACTCCTTATGAATATTATATGGCACGTAAAGATAGTTATCAGTTAAATCCAAAACTTAAAGATTTCTTAGAAGAAGTATTTTATGATTTAAGTAAAAAAGGAGAAAAGATACTTAATAAGAAATATATTTATAATTTATATTTAAAACATACTAAATAAAAGATTCTACTTTGTTGTAGAATCTTTTTTAAATGTTACTTCAAATATTTCATTGTTATCTTTTAAGAATAGGTAACCACCTAAATATTTATAATCTCCTTCAAATTCGTTTAATAACTCTTTATCTTTATAAACTCTTAATTTTTCATCTTCTGATATATAGAAGTTATAACCATTACTGAAGAATTCTTTTTGAGCTGTATATTCGTCAATTTGTTTTGAATTAACTAAATCTATATAATATGCTTTATCAAGTTTATCTACGTTAGTGTATGCGTATATTTGGTAATAACCTTTGGTTTTATTTAATTCATATATTTCATAACTTGTTTTAACATTTTTATTTCTATCAAATTCTGTTTTAAAGTATTCATATAAATCATAGTCGTAGAACGTTAATGTTTCTTTATCGCCATTATCTTCAAAAGTAAAAATATATTCTTCTTCACTATAATCATATAGATCTCTAAATGTTGTTGTTGTACTTATTTTTCTTTCTATATCTTTTGAATTTATTAAATATATTGATGTTTTTCCATTATGGTATGTTCTTAAATATAATTTATTATTATATGATTTAGAACCAAATGGTCCATCAAAATAATCTTCGTCAAATTCTCTTCCATATTCATTATCTATTTTACTATCAATATATATTTTCATATTATTGTTGGCAATACTTATTTTATTATCTTTTTGTAATACTATGAAGTTTCCAACCGAATATATGTATGTATACTCAAATGGAATTATTTCTTCATTTTTAAGATTTACAACTCCATATTTATTATTTTTAGATGCGAATATGTATTTATCATTAAATACAGTTACATCATCATATATTAAGTCTATAATTACTTTTCCATTGTGATCAATTAAACCAACTTTATTTGTTGAGTTAGCAATTTTAAAATAGTTTAGTGAATTTATTTCAAAATCGTGAGTATTATCTGCATCAAAATATACTGCTCCAATAGTAGTATCTATGTTAGTTATTGTTCCATCATTAGTATTTAATATTTCTTGATTAAGTTTATCTGTTTTTTCATCATATTTTTCTAGTAATACATAAGTTCCATATAATTCTTTTATATGTGGCACTATTATTTCATCATACTCTTTAGATTTCTTTTTGGTTTTATTGTCTACGTAATAGCAGTAATCTCTATTTGCATAAAAGCTATAATTTTTAGATGTTGCGTAAGGTTCATCTTCATCATTATCATTACGTGTATTATCTAAAATTTTATCATTAAATATTTTTCCGTTATTACCAATAATGTAATAAATGCTATCTTGATATTCAACTATATTTTTAGTATTATTGTCAAGGTATATTCTTCCATCAGTAGTTAGTTTTGAAACTAATTCTACTTCTTTAAAATCTTCGGTTATTTTTGGTATTTCTGGTTCTTTAGGTTTTTCAGGTGTTTTAGGGGAGGATGAGAGAATACCTATAACGGAAGCACTAATACACAGTAACAGTGTTAATATGATTACTATAACAGCAATTCTTTTTTTCTTATTCATTTATAACCACCTTTATTCTAAAAGTATTATAACATACAATTTAGACTTTTAAAATATTCATTTATAATATATAATATTTAATGGAGAAGTAAAATATGGCAAAAGAAATACAAGAATATATAACATACTTATCACCTGAATTTATATATGTTCCATTTGATTCAGTTGATAAGTTACAACTATCTAAAAATAAATTAGTAAATCATAATACATTATTAGGTGAAAGAGATAATGGTAAAAAAATATTTAGTCCAGTTAGTGGTAAAGTTATTGGTGCTAAAGAAATGATTTATAAAAGTGGTAAATGTAAAAGTTTAGTTATTGAAAATGATTTTATAGATAAAAAAGAAAGATTAAATCCTACTAGAAATTTAAGCAAAACTAAAAAGAGTGATATAGTTGAATCATTAAAGAAATATGGATTAGATAATAAAATAAATAGTAAAACTACTTTAGTAGTTAATTCTTTATATGATAAAAATTATGATCTTAAAGATATGGTTATTAATTATGAATGTTATGAAGAAATACTTGAAGCTATAGATGAATTTATGAGTGCTTTTGGTATGAAGAATTGTTATATTTGTGTAGACAGAAATGACTTATATTCAATAGAGGCATATAACAAGTATATTAATGCTTTTTTAAATATTTGTATGGTTCATAGTAATAAGAAATTTAAGGATTCTACTTGTGTTTTTTATAGTGTTGAAGAGATTCTTGCGATTCATAAAGCTATATCTTTAGACTATATGTATGATAACACTATTTTAACTATTAATAATGGTAAACCAACTATAGTTAAGGTAAAACTATATACTTCATTAGTAGAGCTCTTAGAAGCCTTAAAAATAGCTTATAAGACTAAAAAAATATATGTTGATAAAATACAAATAGATAATCCTTCTGACTTTATAATAGATGCTAGTGTTAGAAGTGTTATAGTAAAGGATAACTAATATGATATATGTATTCTTAGGAAATGAAATAAATATTATAAAGAAAAAAATAGATTCTTTAATAGACGAACTTAAAATAGATAATATTATTAAATATGATTATGATAGTGTAAGTATTGATGATATATTAAATGAAATAAATTATGTAGATTTATTTAATGAAAAGAAATTACTTATAGTATCAAATTTTACTTTTAAGAAAATGAAAGATAAAGAAGAAAAAGCGCTAAGTAATTATATTAATCATATGAACGATAATGTTATTATTTTAAAGTGTATTGATGAAAAATTAGATAACAAAAAAGAATTAATTAAATTAGTAAATGATAAATGTAAAGTTATAGAACTTAAAAAGATGGATTATAAAACATTACATGAATATGTTACGAAGATATTTAGTGATAATAATAAAAGAATAACTTATAATCAAATTAAAAATATTTTAAGTTTATGTGAGAATGATACTGATAGTGTTTTAAATGAAGTAAATAAATTACTTTTATATAAAATGGATAGTGACACTATTACTGATGAAGATATAGAAAATGTAATTAGTAAGAATAGTGAAAAAGAAATGTTTAAATTAAATGATGCGGTTATGGCTCATAATATACCAAATATGCTTGAAAGTACTAAGACTCTTGTTAGTAGTGGGGTAGATGAAGTAGTTATAATAGATTATTTGTCTAAGCAATTTAGAACTCTTTATCAAATTAAAGTTATGTCTAAAGATACTGGTATACAAACTATAACAAGTAGACTTTCTTTGAATCCATTTGTTACTAAAAAGATGCTTGATGTAGTTGGCAAATTTAGTGAAGAAAAATTACTTAATATAATATATAAATTAAGTGATGCGGATATTTCTATTAAAGTAGAGGGGCTTGATAAGAGTAAAGTTTTAGAGAACTTTTATTTATCTATATAATGTATATACTTTACATAGTAAACGTAAAATTATTATGTAAAACATTAAAATAAAAGTATAATATTATTGAAAGGTGTGATATTTTATGTTAATTCTAGCTAAAAGTATATTAGGATTAATGATAGGTTTCTTTTTATCTGTTATATTAGGTTTATTCTTAATACCGATGTTAAGAAAATTAAAGTGTGGTCAAACAATTAGTTCATTTGTTGCGTTTAGACATGCTAGTAAGCAAGGAACTCCAACTATTGGTGGACTTATATTTATAATTCCAACCTTAATTACAATGCTTGTTTTATATTTGAGAGGAAGTTTAGAAATAACTCATAATTTACTTATTATAATCTTTGTATTTGTGAGTTATGCATTACTTGGATTTGTTGATGATTATTTAAAGGTAAGAGATCATAATAATGATGGACTTTCAATAACTCAAAAGTTAGTAGTTCAAGTATTAATAGCGTTAGTATTTTTCTATATATATATGCAAGGTGGGGGAGATGCGTATTTAACTATAACTTCACTTGGTATTAATATTGATATGAAGTGGTTATATGGACTCTTTATATTATTTCTTTTAGTAGGAAGTTCTAATGCAGTTAATCTAACTGATGGACTTGATGGTCTTGCTGGTGGACTTTCACTAATAGCTTTCTTAAGTTTTGGTATCATTACTTGGGGAACTACTTGGATAGCAGGATATCAAGAAATAGCAATCTTCTGTTTTATACTTGTTGGTTCAATATTAGGATTCTTAGTTTATAATACACACCCAGCTAAAGTATTTATGGGAGACACGGGTTCTTTATCTTTAGGTGCAACACTAGCAGCAGTAGCTATAGTTACTAAACACGAGTTATCGCTTGCTGTTATAGGTGGAGTATTCGTAATGGAAGTGTTATCTTCTATAATACAATTAACTGCGATAAAAAAATTCAAAAGAAAAGTATTCTTAATGGCACCAATACATCATCATTTTGAAAAATTAGGTTGGGAAGAAACTGATATAGTAAAAATGTTTTATATAATTGGATTTATGCTTGGATGTGTAGCAATTTACTACGGAGTATGGATGTAATGAAGAAAGTAGAATTTGTTAGAGTTAAATCAAAAATAACTGGATTTAAATTATTAAAAGGATATAAATTTAAATTTGAAGGTCATCAAGAAATCATAAAAGAAATGTTAGAAAAGGGTTATGACTATAAGGGATGGATTCCTGTAGTTGAAACAGGTTCTGGAGATACTGAAGAAATAGATTTAATATTTGTTCGTGAAAAGTAAATACATAAATAAAATCACTTATTCATATTATTAATGAATAGGTGATTTTTATTAAGAGAAATAAACTAATAATTATTACAACTATATTACTAGCTTTAATAGGTGTCATAATGATATATTCTAGTAGTTATATATGGGCATCTTTTAAATATAATAATCCATATAAGTATGTACTTAATCAAGGTATATTCTTTATAGTTGGTATTTTTATTATGTTTATGTTTTCTAAGATAGATGTTAATCTTTATAAGAAACATTCAAATACTTTTTTAGGTATTTGTTTTTTATTGCTTATTCTAGTTTTAATACCAGGGATAGGTAGTGTTAGAAATGGAAGTAGAAGTTGGTTTGGTATTATGGGGCTTGGTTTTCAACCTAGTGAGCTTACTAAGATAGCTCTTATAATATTTACATCTAAGTATTTAAGTAATAATGATAAGATAAAAAGAAATCCATTTAAATTTATGGCTCCAGTACTTTTTATAATAATGTTATTTTTCGGACTTATAATGTTAGAACCTGATTTTGGTACTGGCATGGTTATAGTTTGTTCTTTGATTGGTCTTATATTTATAAGTGGAACAGATGTATCAATATTTATAAAACTTGGTATTCTTGGTATAGTTGGAATAGTTGTCCTTATTATAATCGCACCATATAGAATGGATAGAATAACTTCATTTTTAAATCCATGGAGCGACCCATTGGGTAGTGGATTTCAAATGATACAAAGTTTATATGCGATAGGTCCTGGAGGACTACTTGGATTTGGATTCTTAAATTCAAGGCAAAAACATTTTTATCTTCCAGAACCTCAAACAGATTTTATATTTTCAATAATTAGTGAAGAGTTTGGCTTCATTGGAGACTTAGTTTTAATATTACTTTTTATAACATTATTTTATAATATTATTAAAAAGGCGATAGATACTGAAGACTTGTTTTCAAAATATTTAATATTTGGTTTAGTATTTTTAATGATGTTTCAGACACTTCTTAATCTTTCAGTAGTGGTTGGTCTTGTTCCAATAACAGGTGTAACTCTCCCTTTTATTAGTTATGGTGGATCGTCTTTATTAGTTAGTATGATGAGTATTGGTATAATTTTAAATGTCAAAGATAAATAGTGTATTTTATATTCTCTTGTTTATAATTAGTTTTAGTGTTAAACTACTTAATGATAGGAGAAGATATGAAAGATAAAGAAAAGAAAATGATTTTAGGAATAGGAATAGTATTTCTATTTTTAGCAACAGTGGGGTTTAGTTATGCATATTTTAGTAGTACTATTACTAATAAAGATGTAAAAAATCAAGTTGTTGAAACTGGTACATTAGAACTTACTTATACTGATGGACCAGAAATAGTTATGAATAATGTTAAACCGGGAGCAACTCTTACTAAAGAAGTGAGTGTTAAAAATACTGGTACACTTGAAGCATCTTATGAAATTTTTTGGCAAGAATTAAATAATGGAATTACTAACGATGAAATGATTATGTCTGCTACTTGTGAAAGAAAAAATAGTAGTGGTACAGTAGAAGGAACTTGTGAAGGTGTTGATAGTGCAGCAATTAGTAATACATCTATTAAAAAGAATATTACTATTGAAAGTGGTGTAACTCATAAATATACATTCACTATTACTTTTAAAGAAGCAAATAAAACTCAAAATTATAATCAAGGAAAGAAATTTAGCGGGGTTCTTGGAATAAAAGAATTTAAAATACCGGAACCAGTAAGTTTTGAAACAGATAGTTGGGAAACAATTATAGAAGCAGTTAGAAATGATAATACTGATAAATATAGTCTTGGTGATACAAAATATATAAAAGGCTTTGGAACTGTTAGAATTGTAAATAAGTCTACACCTGATGTTTGTTCAACTGAAGGTTTTTCACAAACTGCTTGTGGATTTGTACTAGAAACTACTGGATATGCAGGTGTTACCTCAATGAATTATAGTGGTGCTATTCAACCGGGTAATGAAAATGGTTATGATGGGTCTCAAATAAGAAGTTTAGTAAATAATCTTTATTATAGTCTACCTGAAGAATTAAAAAACGGTGTCTTAGATACAAGAGTTGTATCAGGCCATGGTTCTGGAGAACTTGAAACTTATAATTATGTTAATTATGATAAACTTTATGTGTTATCAGCCGAAGAGGTTTATTCTTCAGACATGAGTGATTCTGATACTGCAGCTGGTACTTCAAGAACTTTAGATTATTATTATAACGAATGTAAAGACACAGATAGAACTTGTAGTGCGTTTTCAAAAGGTGAGAGCGATGAAATGTATGAATCGTGGTTTCGTTCTCCTTTAAAAAATGATTCTACGATGTATACGGGAGCTTGGAAAGGCACTTTTGCTCAACTTTTACCTACATATGAAGGTGCTGGTTATTCTGCAACATTTAGAATTGGATAAGCAAAAACTAGAACTATGAAATATTAGTTCCTTTTAATTATATAATAATTAGCACTCTCTATTGACAAGTGCTAAAATGTGATGTATAATATGCTCGTTGAATAGGAGGTATAGATATGTTCAATATGAATAATGAAGAGAATGAAAACGTTTTAGAAAAATATGGACGTAATATAAATGAAGATGTTAAGAATCATAAGATTGATCCTATCATCGGTCGTGATGATGAGATTCGAAGTATTACTAGAATTTTATCTAGAAAGACAAAAAATAATCCAGTTTTAATTGGAGAACCAGGAGTAGGTAAGACTGCGATAGTTGAAGGACTTGCTCAAAGAATAGTTAGAGGAGATGTACCAGAGAGTTTAAAAGATGAAATAGTATGGGAGCTTAATATGTCTTCTTTAATAGCTGGTGCTAAATATAGAGGAGAATTTGAAGAAAGACTTAAAAAAGTACTTGATGAAGTTAAGAAGAGTGAAGGAAACATTATAATGTTTATTGATGAGATTCACTTAATAGTTGGTACTGGTGCAGTTGATGGAGCGATGGATACAGGTAATATATTAAAACCAATGCTTGCTCGTGGTGAAATACATGTAATAGGTGCTACTACTTTAAATGAATACAGAATGTATATTGAAAAAGATGGTGCTTTAGAACGTAGATTTCAAAAAGTTACTATTAGTGAGCCAACTGTAGAAGATACAATAACAATACTTCGTGGACTTAAAGAAAGATTTGAAATATATCATGGAGTTACTATTCAAGATAAAGCTCTTGTAAGTGCTGCAACTCTTTCAAATAGATACATAACTGATAGATTTTTACCAGATAAAGCAATTGACTTAGTAGATGAAGCATGTGCTACCATAAGAGTACAAATGGATAGTGTACCAACTTCACTTGATGAAATTACTAGAAAGATATTAACTTTACAAGTAGAAAAAGAGGCTTTAAAGAAAGAAAAAGATGAACTTTCTATTAAAAGACTTGAAAAAATTGATGATGAACTTTATACATTAAAAGGTAAAGAACAAGAATTAAGTACTAAATGGAAAGAAGAAAAAGAAATTAACGAAGATATAAAGAAAGTTAAATCTGATATATCTAGATATACTTTTGAATTTGAAGAAGCTAAAAATAATTATGATTTAGAAACTGCCGCTAGAATTAAGAATAGTACTTTACCAAAACTTGAGCAAAAGTTAAGTGAACTTACTAAAAAACGTAAAGATGGTATTTTATCTGATACTGTTACTAGTGAAGACATTGGAGATGTTATTAGTAAATGGACTAATATTCCATTATCTAAGTTAATGAGTAGTGAAAAAGAAAAGATACTTAATTTAGAGGAAAACTTAAAGAAACGTGTTAAGGGTCAAGACAATGCTATTAAGCTTGTGAGTGATGCGATAATTCGTTCTAGAAGTGGAATTAAAGATCCTGAAAGACCTATTGGTTCATTTATGTTCTTAGGTCCAACTGGAGTAGGTAAAACAGAAGTAGCTAGAAGTCTTGCATATGAATTATTTGATGATGAACATCATATGGTAAGAATAGATATGAGTGAATATATGGAAAAATATTCAGTATCTAGATTAATTGGTGCTGCTCCTGGATATGTTGGATATGAAGAAGGTGGACAACTTACTGAAAAGGTAAGAAGAAATCCATATTCAATAGTATTATTTGATGAAATAGAAAAAGCACATCCAGATGTTCTTAACTTATTACTTCAAATACTTGATGAAGGAAGACTAACTGATTCAAATGGTAGAACAGTTAACTTTAAAAATACTATTATAATTATGACTTCTAATGTAGGAAGTGAATACATTATAAATAATGAAGAAGATAAAGTAAGAGGAGAACTTAATAAATACTTTAGACCAGAATTCTTAAATAGACTTGATGAAATAGTTGTATTTAATAAACTTTCTAAAGAAAATTTAAGTGAAATACTTGATAAGATAATTAGTGAAATAGAACATAGACTTGTTGATATTAATGTTAAAATTAAATTAACAGAAAAGGCTAAAGAATACTTTATTGATAACGGGTATGATGAATATTATGGAGCTAGACCTTTAAAGAGACTTGTTAATAATAAACTCGAAACTTTAATAGCGCGTAAGCTTATCAATAATGAAATAAGACAAAATACTGAAATAGTTGTAGACTACAAAAATAATGAAATTCAAATATTATAAGATTTAGTGTATAGATCTTAGTTATAAAAAGGCTAGTTTCTATATACTTTTCTTTTGCTGCAGAATAATGTATATTAGTTTGTAAAAAATATAAATATACTTCTTATTTGAAAAATAAATGCTATAATAGTTTGGGTGATAATGATATATGAAAAGTAAAAAAGGATTTACATTAGTTGAATTATTAGCTGTAATAGCAATATTAGCAATTTTGGTAATTATAGCATTACCAAGTGTAGTAAGAATGTTTACTGAAGCTAAAAAGAATACATTTATAACAGAAGTAAAAACTGTTTATAGAGAGTCGGCGAGTAAGTTTATCAGTGAATCATCTAAAGGAAATAAACTTAGTTCAATAAGTTCTGGCGATGATACAAAACTTGATATGAGCGGTGAAAATCTTGATTACTGTGTTATTTTAGATAATCAAGGTAAAGTGAAAAAATTAGCTGTTGGAAATAATTCTTATTATATGATGCTTAGTGATATAAATGATATTGAATCTATAACAAAAGATGATGTCAAAGATGGCAAGTTAGAAAATATGAAATGTGACTCATCAGCATTTAAAGTTAAATTAAAATGCAAATATGATGGTAATTTAAAACAAGGCGCTGAATATGTAAATGGACAATATACTTATAAATATATGCAAGAAGTTACCTCAAGTGGATGGCGAAATGCAAGTGTAGATGGTTGGGGTGTTGCTTTAACTGACAAAAATAGCGCTGAACCAGTAACAACTGATTTGTGTACAACTATTAATGATAAACCAATTGTTTCGATGAGTTATATGTTTTCTTACAGTAAAACAACTTCAGTAGATCTATCGAGTTTCAATACTAGTAATGTGATTAATATGAATAATATGTTTTCTCGTAGTTCATTAACTTCATTAGATTTAAGTGGTTTCGATACTAGTAATGTAACTAACATGGCTAATATGTTTACAGGTACTTCTATAGAAAGCCTTGATTTAAAGAACATTGATACAAAAAATGTTGTATCAATGTCTGGGATGTTTTCTTATAGTAAGATAGAGTCAGTTGATTTAAGTAGTTTTAATACGAGTAAGGTAACTGATATGAGTTGGATGTTTTATGATACTCAAGTTGCATCATTAGATTTAAGTAATTTTGATACAAGTAATGTAACTAATACAGGAAGTATGTTTTATAATGCAAAAGCCACTACAGGTTTGGCAAGAACACAAGTTGATGCTGATAAGTTTAATAGTAGTAGTAACAAACCATCCGGATTAACATTTAAAGTTAAATAATTGAGATATAAGTAGTAGTATTTAAGTACTACTACTTTTTATTTAGTAAAAATAAACAAATTATGGTATACTATTTATAGTGATGAATATGAAAAGTTTAATTTATAAAATAAAATGTTTT
>CAVIUL010000029.1:0-16045 GCA_963645885.1 bacterium
AATGCAGACACAATCTTAATATATGTATCTTTTAATAACGAAGTAGATACTTTAAATATTATTAAGTATTTTCTTAAAAAGAAAAAAGTCGCTGTTCCAAAAGTTAATGGTAATGAAATGGATTTTTACTACATAGAATCTTTAAAAAATTTATCACCTGGAACATTTAATATTTTAGAACCAATCACTACAAATAAAGTAATTAACTTTAATAACTCTATTTGTATTGTACCTGGATTATGTTTTGATAAAGAAAACTATAGACTTGGATATGGTAAAGGATATTATGATAAATTTTTATCAAATAAAAATATTTATACCATTGGTTTATCTTACAAAGAAACAATTATCAAAAAGTTACCAATAGATAAATATGATATTAAACTTGATAAAGTAATTCACTAAAAAAGCAACACTAGTTGCTTATTTATTTTGTACTAATAATTTAATAGCTGTTTTCTCCTTACCATCTATAACTACATCATAGAAAGCAGGAGTACACATTAAATTCATACCAAGTGGTGCCACAAAACCTCTTGCAATAGAAATTGCCTTAATAGCTTGATTTACTGCCCCAGCTCCTACAGTTTGTATTTCTACTTCACTACATCCTTCTCTAAAAGAATTAGCAATACTTCCAGCAACCTTTTGAGAAATACTTTTACTTGAAACTTTTATTATATCCATTTCTTTCACCTCATTAATTTATATGAATATTAAATAAAAAAATACTAAAGAATTAATCTTTAGTATTTTTATTTATTTTCTTCTTCTTTATTTCTTTAAGTACTACTTTCTTTTTAGTAGTTTTCACCGGAGCTAAACCAAATATAGAAGTTAATGCATTATCAAGTCTTGGATTTCTAATTAATATAGTTAATAAAACTTCAAGCAGATTTACTAAACCAAAAGCCATTAAATAATATCCTAAAATCATATTAGCAGCAGCATACTTGGCAAATATAGGAGATACTGTTAATAAACCAATAAATATTAATAAAATAACAGTTATTGTTTTAGGATAAAAATTAATATCTTTATTTTTTAACATATGAACTAAATAATAACTTTTATTTAATATAATTGATAATGAATAAATAGATACAGCTAAAGCCATTATCAATGCATCATTTCCCAAAAAAGCATGTACAAGTACAAAGGTAGCAACCATTACATTAATTAAACCTAAAAATAAATATTCATAATTACCAACTCTTCTATTTGAAAAATATGCAATCAAAGAGAAAAATCCAAACATAAAAAATAATACTGGAGAATATTCCATAGGATTTAATATTTCAACTTCAGGAAAACCTATCAATATATATCCCATAACAACATATATACAATAAAGCATTAAATCTATTCCTAAAAATGTTTTATCTAATTCTTTTATTACTACTTTCTTCATTACACACCTTCTTATTCTAAAGTTAATTCTATATCATTTAAAAGAATAAGTCAACGTAAAATAAAAGAATAGTTAATAACTATTCTTCTTCTTTTTCTTCTTTATCTCTATAACCAAAGAAATTATATTTTTCATCAAAGAATACATATATTATTTTAAGAAGTGCAACTACTGGAGTAGCAATTACCATTCCGAAAATACCAAATAAATATTCAAAAATCATTAATGATAAAATAATAGTTATAGGACTTAAGTTAAGCTTTTTACTCATTACTAAAGGTTGTAATACATTTCCATCTATAGTTTGAACTACAGCAATAAATACTAATGTTAAAATACCTATTAATGGGCTTTGAGTAAATCCAATTGCACCTGCAACTGCTGCGCCCATATAAGGTCCAATATATGGAATTAAATTAGTAATAACACATACAATTGTTACAAGAACTGGAGCATTTAAACCTATTATAGAGAAACCTATTAATGAAGTTACAAATAATAACAATGATAACCATAAAGTTCCACTTACAAATGAGAATAATGAATCATCTAATTGTTCCATTAAATATTTAACTTCTTTTCTAGATTTCTTAGGAAACAAATTAATAAATCCAGCACTAACTTTATCAAAATCAAATAATATATAGAATCCTAAGATTAAACTTAATGCTATTTTACCTATTCCACTAGCTAATGATGAAACAACTGTCATTGCCATTTCTGGTATATTAGTTTGAATATCATGAGCAAATGTTTCTATCTTACCTAAGAATGAAGCTTTTATTCCATCTAAATTTTCTAAACTTAAATTTGATAATTTAATAAATACATTATCTATCCATCCTTTAACATCTTCTACCATTTTAGGAACTGATGAAACCATTTCAGATATTTGAGTACCAAATGATGGTATAGTAAATGCAAATAAAGCATATAACACAGCTATTAATAATAAATATGCTATTACTACACTAAGTGTTCTCTTTATCCCTTTATCAGTAAGTTTCTTTACTAAAGGATTAAGTAACCAAGCAATAAACCATCCAATAAATAATGGAGATATTATTGAAAGTATTTTACCAATAAATGATAATATATGCCATTCTTTAAATATTAAACCAAGTACATATATTAATACTATTGCAAATAATATATACATTATTTTTAAGATCTTATTACCAGTACTAACTAATTCATTAATTTTTTTAGTATTAACTTTTTTTTCTTCATCTTTTTTGAATCTTTCAATCATACATTCCACTCCTATCATCATAATAATAACACACTTTCTATTAAAAAAATAGTTCAATTTTAGAACTATTTTCCTTCTGATAATGTTTTTGACATCTTTTGCATATAATTCATAATGTCTTTTTCATATTTCTTATAAACTAGGCATGCACCTACACCTGAAGCAAAAGCTATCATATTTCCTAAAGTTTTAATAATATCACGCTCCTTTGATATTATTATTTATTATTTCTAAAATTTTATACGTATTTTAAATATGTATTTCTATTTGCTCCATAATTAGTAAGAACTGATTTATTAAGTGAGTCTATGCTTCCTAGTATTATTAATGAACTCTTAGCACGAGTAACTGCTGTATATATTAGTTTATTATAAAACATTCTATTAAAACTACGAGCAAGTATTATTACAACATTAGCATATTCACTTCCTTGACTTTTATGAATACTAACTGCATAAGCAAGATTAAATTTATCAAATTCTCCACTCTTATATTCAACTATATTACCAGAATAATCTATTTCAACAACCATCTTTTTATCAAGATAATATATATCTCTTATATATCCAATATCACCATTATATACGTTATTATCTACATCATTTACTAGTTGTATAACTTTATCATTAACTCTATAGTATTTATCTCCTATAACAAACTTCTCTGCATTAGGATTAAATATATCTGCCATCATACTATTTAAACTATCTATTCCATTAAGTCCTTTATACATAGGCGCAAGCACTTGAAAGTTTTCACTATGAATACCCTTTTCTACTGCTTTATTAACTATCTCACTAAGATATTTCTTAATGTCATCATCATTACTTTCAATAAATTTAAAATCACTATAGTTAGTTGGAAACTTATCAAAATGTTTTCTATTCTTAATATCATTTGCTAAGTATGTTATATAACTTCCTTCTTTAACTCTATAAATAGTATTTAAATATTTATTTTTAATAGTACTAATATGTAATAAATCATTAAGTAAGTCACCAGGACCTATAGAAGGAAGTTGATTAGCATCTCCTACTAATATTAATTTAACATTTAATTTAAGTCCTTTAAGTAATGATGAAAATAAGAATATATCTATCATAGAACTTTCATCTACTATTACTACTTTTTCTTGTGATTTATTATATTCATCTATTAAGAAAGATTCTGTTTCTTTATTCCATTTTAAAAATTTATGTATTGTATAAGCAGGAACTCCTACGCTCTCAGCCATTCTTTTACTGGCTCTACCAGTTGGTGCAAGTAAAGCTATATCTTCATGATTTAAATCAAGTATATCTTTTAAAAACATAACAATTGCTTTAATAATAGTTGTTTTACCAGTACCAGGACCACCAGTTATTATAAAGAAATTATTTAATATTGCTCCTTTAATAGCTTCTTTTTGATCATTATTAAATGTAATAGAATTTATCTTTTCATATTCACTTATATATGTATCAATCTTATCAGGTTTAATAGTATTTTTAATATCATTAATTCTATTTATATCCATAAGAATAGACTTTTCAGTATTATAAAAGTCACTCAATGTAACATACTCATTAAATAAAACTATCTTTGCTTTTAACGCTAAACTATCTATATATTTAAGATATTCTTCAGCTGCAAACACACCCTTAAAACATCTTTTCATTTTAATAAATAATTCATCTTTAAGTACTAAAGTATCTCCTGTTTCATAACAAGTTGTATATACATTATGAAGTATTAATGCTTCTATTCTTCTTTTATCCATTTCATCATTATCTTTTAAAAACATAATATCAAGTTTATCAAAAGTAATATGTTCTACTAAATCATATATATTTTCTTCTATTTTATTTTGAAGATTGCTTCCATATATTGTTATTAAATCTATAGCTTCACGTACACTAAATCCATAACCATTTAATTTAAGTATTAAATCTTGATTATATTCATTTTCTAATATTTTATCATGCATACGTCTTGCTTTAGTAATAGTCATTCCACTAACAGTAGCAATATCTTCAGGAGCTTCTTTTATTGTTTTTATAGTATCTGTCCCAAATCTTTCAACAATACGTTTAGCTGTCTTAAGACCAATTCCTTTAAACATTCCACTACTTAAATATAATACTAAACTATCTAAATCACTTGGTGCTTTTATTTCATAATTTAAAACTTCAAATTGAGTTCCATATTTAGGATGTTCTACAAGTCTACCATATAATATATAATCTACATCAGGATTAACTTCAGCAAAATTACCAGTAAAACCAATAACTTTATTAACATACTCACTCATCTCGTTATCATTAGTTTCACGTACTTTAAAAATACCAACTTTATATGGTCCATTATTACTCTCATAAATAATTTTTCTAATATTTCCTAATATGTATTTCTTCATACAAATTATATTAACACATTATTAAAAAAATAGACATAATAAAAGAAAAAATTTTTCTATTTTTTCTTAATATTTTTAATTAGATTTTTATGATAGAAAAGTATATACACAATAATACCAGCAAAACTCATTATTAAACCTAATGTTTTAAATGGAGCTTTGTATTCGATAACTATGTCATGTTTTCCTTTAGATATTTTAAATCCAACATAAGCAGTATTTACTTTTTCATAATCTATCTTTTTATTATCAACTTTAATAGTAAATCCTTTATCGTATGGTAGTGTTGTTACAAAATAACCATCTTTCTCTGCTTCAACTGAGGCATATATTTTATCTCCTTTAGTTTTAGAATCAATGTCTACTTTAGTAACTTTTTTATTTATATCTTTGATATCATTATAATCCATATAATATATTTTTAGATTATCTATTTTATATATTCCTTTTGAGAATGTAACTTCCACTTTATTAGATGTATCTCCAGATATTACGTAATTAAATGTAGTGTTTCCATTATAGTATTTCCACTCTCTACAAGTAAGTTTATTAGTATTACCATTTATATTTACTAGTAAGTCTCCTACATTACAAGATTGTGGGTCTAAATTAAAACTTACAAATAATATTTTATTACGAGCAACTTCTGGTATATCTATTAACATTCTACTATCATCTTTTTTAACAGTTATTCTATCCCCATTATTTATAATACTAGGATCCATATATTTAATATCACTTTGTCTAATAAATGTTTCTTTAATACTAGTTTTAAACTCATTATTAGTTTTTTCATTAACAACTACATTATTTAATAATATTTCATTGTTATATGGGAATGACTTCTTACTAAAATCAGTTTTATTATAGTAGTTATAACTTACATACATAAATGGAAGAACATCAGTGTTTTCATAAAGTTTTGTATCCCCTATTTTATCTATTTCCTTATAACCAGTTATATCAACATTATCTCCAATAAAGTATCTATTATTTGAAAACATTAAATACATTAAATCTTTATTAGCACTTATTATTAATCTATTTCTAGATTGCATAGGTACTTCAAATGTATCAAACATAAATAAATTATAGTTAGCATTTCCAGTAGATGAATATAAATAATCAGAATATATATTTAAGTTACCATATATATTATTAACATTCTCTAATTTTAAATTATATAGAGTTGTATGATCATACCCTTTAGGTATCTTCTTTATTAACTTTTCTTGATTAACGTTTTCACTAGAATTTATATCTTTTCTTGACACTAATGTATCTTTACTATTACCAGCACAAGAATATATAACTAGTAAAACTATAGTTAAAACTTTAAATAAATATTTAGTATTTGTTTTAGTAGCAATAATTATTAAAATCAAACTAAATATAAAATCAATATAGAAATAATTTCCATAACTACTTTTACCAACATATATTAAGAATAGTACTGCTAAAGATGCAATAACTAATTTTCTTAAATCTATCTTTTTAGAACTTATTTTATCAAACATATAAGATATTACTAAAGTATATAAAGGTAAAAATGGTATTAATACTTTAGCATCTATATACATAGTTCCATTTAATAAATAATTAATAATTGGAAAAATAATAAGAGATGATAAACAAATTAATAAAAATCTATTCTCACGTTTTTTATCAAAAAATAAAGTAATTAATGCAAGTAATGAAATAGATGTAAGACCTACTCCATAAGCATTATACATCAAATATTTAACATTAATTCTAGGTACTAATAAATCACTTAAACTAATATTTATATCATTAGGTAATCTTCCAGTTAATATCGCATAAAATGTTGGTACTAATAGCACACAAGTTATAAGTATCGCAATCATTATAGGAATTAAAAATCTAAATCCATCTTTAAAAAATGATTTAACAGTTATCTTTTTATTAAGTTTAATATATTTATAAACACCATATACAACTATTGATATAATAGCCGGTATACTATAGTAATAACTCATTAATATAATTAATACTGTCGAAATACATAGTAATTTACTATTATCTTTTTCAAAATATTTATCTACTCCAATTAAAGCAAGTATTAAAAAAGGCATATAATTCATAAACATAATATGTCTATGAGAATGAAATAATAATGGACTAGCTGTTAAAAATACAATACTTGATAATAAACTGACATTCTCGTTAATTTTATTTCTTCTTAGAAAATAATAAAATAATATAACACTAGAATATACAAGTAATATACTTGATATTTGTATATAACTCTTCATACTAATAAATGGTAAGAAATATGAAATAATTATAACAGGATTAAAAAGTCCATAATAACTATAATTATATATATTTTGACCACTTCCCAGATTTAAAGCAAAATCAGGAAATATATTTAAAGTTTTATAAAATAAACTTCTAAAATACTCTGGAATAACAGAGTGCTGAGTATTCCAATCAAGAATACTTCCATATAAATTACCATTTCTTAATATAAATATTATAATCAAGCAAAATATAACAGTCATAATAATTAAATTAAGTTTATCTTTTTTATTAATTTTAATCATAAATAATCACAACAACATTTTACATAAATACACTTCAAAAGTCAATTAAACAAACATATTGTTCTTTATAAAATAAAATCATTATGTTAAAATAGTATTGGTGAAGTATATGAAAAATAAACTAACATTTAAATTAACTGAAGATGGTATTACAAAAGAATATTTTATTATCAAGATGATTACTAATAAAGATAATAATAAGAATTATATAATCTATACAGAAAATAATGATAATAAAGATGTATATGCATCTACTTTTGAAATAAATGATAATGAATTAAAATTACATGAAATTGAAAATGATGATGAATGGGATTATATAGATAGCATATTATCTAATATAGGAGAAGAATAATGAATGCGATAAGATTTATAGTAGATGATTATGATAATGTATTAAAATGTGTATGTACTCATGATATTGGTAGCAGTGAAGTTGATACGATTGAAATGGAACCCGGAAGACTTAATTCACTATTAAGACTATTTGCTGATGAATATAAACAAATAGATGAAAAAATTAATAAGAATGCAATAATTCTAACTTTCTATGATGTTGATGATGATGCACTTACAGAACTAGTTAGAATGTCAAATGAATATAGACAAAAACTAGAAAGAATAAGAGCTAAAGCGCATCAAGAAAGAAGATATCAAACTGAAACTATTGATTATACTTGTGATAAAGAATATGTAAAAGGAAAAAATAAAACAGTTACAAGAAAAAAGAGTAATAAAAAAACTGTAATAGCTACATTCGCAGCACTTACACTATCAACTGTAATGTTATTATCTGTAACTTCTAAAGCTGAAACTAAAGTTACAAATAACGAAGATATAAATCCTCAGGTAAGTTATGCACAAAATATTGAAATCGATGATGATATTAATAAAGAATTTACAGTAACAACCCCGCCAATAGTGGATATTAAAGAAGAAGTAAAAGAAACAATCCCACCTACTCCAGTTGAAGAAGTACAAGAAGAAAAAGTAAATCCATTCACATTGGAAACAGAAGATTTAACTGGAAGTGAAAAATATCAAAATGCTAAAGAAAAATATTATGATTTAATAGAAAAATATGCTAATGAATATGGACTTGACCCAATGGTAATGTTAGCTCTAGCTACACAAGAAAGAGGCGTCCACTCTGAAACAGTTGATTCTGGTGGTGGACTTGGATTATTTCAAATACAAATCGAAGGTGGATGGAATTGGAATAATGAAAATGTTTCAGCATTCAATTTCAGCACTAACGAAGAAGAAACAGTTACAATAACAAAAGAAAAAGCAAGTACTTTAGAATATAATATAAAATATGGTTGTATGTTATTTCAAAATGCTCTTAGAGAACAAAACTACAATATACCAAGAGCTATTCAATGTTATAACTATGGAAGTGCATACATGGATCAAGTAATTAGTGAATGCTGTAGAGATACAGGATATAGTCGTAGTGATATAAGTGACCCTACTAATCTAATATGGACAAACTATAGAAGTGTTATCAAAAATGGTGATGATAGATACTTAGAAAATGTTCTTAGATATCTTCCAAATGATACACAAATAGAATTTAAAAAACCATCTGGTGAAACTATAACAATGACATTCGAAAACGAAACATTTAACGATAATATGAAAAGATAAAAAAATACTTAAGTTTAATCTTAAGTATTTTATTTTAGTTCTAACTTTTTATCTTTACTTGATAAAATTTCTTTTACTTCTTTTACTCTAGCATATGGAACAACTACAACATCATATTCCCAAGAATATAAATTATCATCATCTAAACTTTCAAGGTCTATATTAATAGATTTATATATTAATCTTTCTTTTAAATTAGTAGCAAAAGTTTCACCAGATTTTGTATAATAATTCATTCTTGATATAAGAGCAGTCTTAGTACCACTATCAGATATATGTCTTACTGGACACAATCTTGATATACCATCATATTGTTCTTTAGTTAATTCCAAATATTTCATAAAATCCCCCTACACGTTTAAGCTTTCTAAATCCTTAAATAATTCTTTAATTTTCTTATCACCAAAATAATGAAAATCAATATCATACTTACATTTTAATGTTATTAAATTATAAGTAAATATATGTAAGAAAGAACTACCATTAAATAATAAATAATCATCATCATTCAAATCCTTTTGCACACATTTAACAAAAATAAATGACGCATTTCTATATTTTTTATCAGTTAAACTATCAATAAATTTTTGTAATTCAGTTATTTCACTTAAATTAGTAGAGTTATTTTCTAAAATAATATAATTTTTATCTTTCTCTTTTCCAATAGAAAATAATGAAAACATCGAATTGTTAATATTAATACTATTTAAGTCATATTTACTCTTTAGTAAATCTATAACCTTATCATTATAATTCATATAGTTACCTCACAATAATATGGCGTCCATGATTGGAATCGAACCAACGACCTATCGCTTAGGAGGCGATTGCTCTATCCTACTGAGCTACATGGACACATAATTATTGTAGCACAAAAAAAGACTAGTAACTAGTCTAAATTAATTTATAAAAAGATAATAACGCATAACATAAATTAGCTTTAACTTCAAATCTAAAAAATTCATAAAAACTAACTAATTTATCACAAATACTAACTATCTTAGATTCTTTATACTTAGGTTTAACTCTAGTAATTGGATACATATGTGTAAGTATTATATCTTCTTCAACTTCATTTATTTCAAAGTACTTAGAAGCATTAGCAAGTGCTTCTTTAGGATGAGTTCTTAAGAAATCTTTATATCTACTATCAGTTTTACTTAAATCATCAGTAGTAAAGAAGTCATGCATAAGAGCACCTCTAGTACAAGAAATATAATCTAACCCCATTTTTGAAGAGATAAAAAAACTCATTTTAGCGACTCTATTTATATGGTTAAGTCTATTATCACCATGATGTATTATAGACTTAAACTTTCTAAACTTATTAACACTATAAAATTCGCTATAGATTTCATAGTATAAGCCTTTATCATAATTCATTTTTTATTACCACACCTTATTAAATTTAAATCCATCTAGGAATATACAAGTTTCTTGTAAATCCTTCCATATACTTTTTATACTCATCTATAATAGTTTTTACTATTATACCAATAACATCAGTTTCTTTTTTAGAAACTTTTAGAGATGTTAAAGAAGAAGTAAGCAAAGTTTTAAACTCCCTGTCGTCAATATATCTAGCAACTGCTTTATTAAGCATACCTACTTTTTTTAAAGCAGATTTATCTGTAATATCAATTCTAAATATATAAGACTGAAAAATAGTTATTATTTTATCAGTCATATAGTCAAGCTCACTAAACTCTTCATTTATTATTCTATAGTAATCAGGACAATATTTTAATACGACTTTATTATCTAAATAACTATTCTTCATTATTTCACCACAAGTCTTATTATATCATTAAATGTAACATAAAGCATTAAAAGAATCATTAAAGCAAATCCAACATAATTTAATATTGCTTCTAAGTTCTCACTAGATTTTCTTCTTGTTATCTTTTCTATTAATAATATTAATACTCTTCCACCATCAAATACTGGAATTGGTATTAAGTTAATAATTGCTACATTAATACTTAAATATGCTGTTAAATATAATAATGTATTTAATCCTTGAGATTTAACAGAATCTACAAGTGAATATATTCCAACTGGTCCACTAAGACTCTTAACTGGAACTTCACCAGTAAATAAATTACCTAATATTTTAAATATTGTTTTAAAGTTAGTATAGAATCCTTCAAATGCATATATTACTGCATTTTTAAATCCTTTATAGTAAGTTGTTCCACTTGATTGTATACCAAATACTTTTACTTCTTGTCCTTCTACTTCTTGTACCTCAGGAATTAAATTATATTCTTTTATATCACCATTACTTTTTTCTACTTTAAATATATATTCATCTTTTAATTTTTTAGCAGATGCTTCTAATAAGAAATCATCCCAAGTATTTATTTTAACACCATTAACTTCAAGAATCTTATCTCCACTTTCAAGTCCGGCTTTTTCTGCCGCCATACCTTCAACAACTTTATTAATTACTGGTTCACTAACAGGTCTACCATAAAAAAGTCCACTTACAAAGAACAAGAAAATAGCTAAGAAACAGTTAAATAATATACCATTTATTAATACTAATAGTTTTCTTCCAAAACTCTTATTCTCAAGCACTTGATTTTTCTTAATAGCTTTGTTACTAGGATCTTCTTTTTCAGCCATAGAAACAAATCCACCAATTGGAAAAGCTCTTAAAGAATAAGTTGTCTCACTCTTTTTAGGCTTATATTTTAATAGTTGAGGTCCCATACCAAGTGAGAATTCATCTATATAAACTCCACCTTTTTTTGCCGCAATAAAATGTCCAAATTCATGGACAATTATTATTACACTTAAAATTATAAATAATATCAATAACGTTATCAAGAAATTCATTTTATCCCTCCTAGAAGAATGTTATTGCAAAAGTAAATGCTAATATAGCAAATAATAAACTATCTACTCTATCTAGTACTCCACCATGTCCTGGCATGATATTACCATAATCTTTAACACCATACTTTCTCTTAACTGATGAGAAAAATAAATCTCCAAATTGAGCCATAACAGATAAGAATAAAGATATTAAGCATACTGATAATAAATTAGCATCAATCTTAATGAATGTTATAAAATATATAACTCCAATAAATGTACCAAAGAAAGTACCACCTAAAGCTCCTTCTACTGTTTTATTAGGACTAATTTTAGGACATAATTTAATCTTTCCTAGTTTAGTTCCAAAGAAATGAGCAAATGTATCTGTCATAAATGTTACTAACATAATGTATACTAAATAGTCTAAACTCATATTTCTAATAGTAATTAAGAAATTAAATGCAGTTCCTAAAAAGAATACACCACCTAATAGATAGAATGCATCATCAGCATCAAATTCTTTTCTATCAGGATAAAATAACAATGGTAGTAAACAACACAACATAACAAGTGATAAAGATCTGTAATCGATTTTAAATGTATAACTATTAGATACAGATGACATCATTAGAATTATAAAAGCAGCCATTGATAAACATTTTACTATTAATGGTAACTTTTTTTCTTTTTCACGAACTAATAAGAATTCGTTAAAACCAATCACTCCTATAACACATGCTCCTATATAAAACCAATAACCACCTAAAATCAATAATGGTACTACAATAATCAAAGCTACTATAGCACTAATTACTCTTTTTTTCATATACTTCACCATAACAATTATAACACGTTAAATATACATAAACAAGAAAAAAAGAGTAACTCACATTACTCTTCACACAATTTTTTAATTACATCTTCATTATATACAAGTGTCGAATCTTTATACTTACCACACCATTCAGCATCAAGCTTTAACTTAGTATATTTTTTATCACAACTATTATTCTCATACTTAGAATAAATTATTTCATTATCTTTTTCAGTTAAGCAATAAAATTGTGTATCATCTTCTTCATCATAATACCAATCATATACACCTTTTTCTTCTTTAAATTCAGGAAAAACAACTAAGTAATTGTCATCTACCATCATCTCATTATCTTTTTTATCAACTATTTTTTTGTACACTGTCTTTCCATATAAAGAAGCAACATACACAGCATCATTTACTGCTTTATTGTCTTTATTGCTTCAACCATTTCACTTGTATAAATACCATTTTTAGTAATTAATTCTAAATCTCTTTGAGAAACTTTTACTCCTAAAAAATTAGTATAATATCCATTATCATAAGTATAGTTTTTAGGACAAACTGCATCAGGATCATCATATCCTCCAATTAATGTAGTTTTACTATCTTTACAATACCATACTTTATAAAATGGTGCTTTATATACAATAAATTCTTTTTTATCTTCCTTCAAACAAATCTTAGGTACAACATTTTTAGTTTTGACAAGAAAATAATCCATATAAGATAAGCATGATAATATTAATAATAGTACAATTGTTATTATAAATATTTTCTTAATCAACTTCATTTTTAAAACTCCCTTACTTTTATTAATCTTTTAGTGTTGCATACATAACAGCCTTGATAGTATGCATTCTATTTTCTGCTTCATCAAATACAACTGATTGTTCACTTTCGAATACTTCATTAGTAACTTCCATTTCAGGAATACCAAATTTATTATTGATATCCACTCCTATTGAAGTATTTTGATCATGGAATGAAGGTAAAGCATGCATAAATATAGCATCTTTTTTAGCCGTAGACATTTTAGCTTTATCTACTTGATATGGTTTTAATAGTTTAATTCTCTTTTCCCATATCTCATCTGGTTCTCCCATTGATACCCATACATCAGTATATATTACATCAGCATCTTTAAATGCTTCATTTACATCTTCAGTTTGTGTAATTGTGCATCCATTCTTTTCAGCAATAGTACGTGCTTTAGAAAGAATCTTCTCATCTCCCCATAATTCTTTAGGTCCACAAGCTACAAAATTAACTCCCATTTTAGCACTCATAACTGTTAGAGAATTAGCAATATTATTTCTAGTATCTCCAATAAATACAAGTTTTAATCCTTTTAAATGGCCAAAATGTTCTTCCATAGTCATAAAGTCAGCAAGTACTTGTGTTGGATGAAAAGTATCAGTAAGTCCATTCCATACAGGTACTCCAGAATATTTAGCTAAATCATTTACTGATGCTTGTTTAAATCCTCTAAATTCAATACCATCATACATTCTTCCAAGAACTCTAGCAGTATCAGCAATACTTTCTTTCTTTCCAAGTTGACTACCACTTGAATCTAAATATGTAGTATGCATACCTAAATCATAAGCAGCAACTTCAAATGAACATCTAGTTCTTGTACTAGTTTTTTCAAATATTAATGCAATATTTTTTCCTTTTAAGTAATCATGAGTCACATGATTATGTTTTTTTTCTTTAAAATCTTTTGCTAAATCTAATAAATATCTAATTTCTTCTTCTTTAAAATCAAATATTTTAAGAAAGCATTTTTTTCTTAAATCAACCATCTTTTAATCCTCTCTTTCTAATGCCATACTCATACAGTGAGGTCCACCTCTACCACGAGATAGCTCACTACTTGGTACTTCTATTACTTTAATACCAGCTTGTCTAAATACTTCATTACTTACATGATTTCTATCGTATGCGATTGCTACTCCAGGTCTAACTGTAAGTAGATTTGCTCCATCACTCCATTGTTCTCTTTCTGCAGGAATTCTCTTTCCTCCACCACATTTAATAAGAGTAACTTTATCAATATGTAAGTATTTTTCTAATAATTTATCAAGTGGCATATTAAGTTCTACTATATTTAGTTCTTCCTCACTCTTTCCTTTAGAAATTTCAAATACTTTAGTTACATGCATAACTTGACTATGAACTGCAAATTTATCTACATCAAGTCTAGTCATAACAGTATCTAAATGCATAAAACTTCTTTCATCTGGAATATCAAAAGCAAGAACATATTTAAACTTATTACCTTTAGTACTAAATATATTTTTAGCAAGTAAATTTATCGCATCAGGTTCTGTTCTCTCAGAAATGCCTATCGCAATAACTTCATCACTTAGTACTTGAATATCTCCTCCTTCAATATGATAAGCATTATATCTATCATAATATTTAGGAGTATCTTTATATTCTGGATGATATTTAAATATATATTCAGCAAATATAGTCTCTCTTTGACGAGTTACAGAGTACATTCTATGAATACTTACCCCATCTCCAATTGAAGCAAATGGATCACGTGGAGCATATAAGTTTGGAAGTGGATCTAATATCATCTTTCCAATATCACGAGTAGCAAAGAATCCACTACTTGGTCTATATCCTTCTAAATCTTCACTATCTATACCAGTAATACATTTCTTAATTAATTCACGATTATCTTTAAATTGATTTAAATAATTAAATACTAAGTCAAATACTATTGGGGACGTAACTCCGCCTTCTTTAATAAATTGTTTTAAGAATTTTTCTCTAACTTTAGGATGTGTATCTAATGCTTCAGCAGCTAAATCAACAAGATATACAACCTCAACCCCTTCAGCTCTAAGAGCACCAGCAAATACATCATGTTCTTCTTGAGCCTTTTTCAAATATGGTATATCATCAAATAAAAGTCTTTCTAAAGTATTAGGAGTTAAATTTAAAAATTCATCTCCAGGTCTATGTAATAATACTTTTTTTAAAGGTTTTATTTCACTATATACATGAATACCTGACATACAATTCTCCTTTCCATCTTTATTCTTCATAATAATTATAACTTTTATATAAAAAAAAGTAAATGAATTTTAAAATTTTCACTTACTATTTATTATTACTT
>CAVIUL010000030.1:0-16041 GCA_963645885.1 bacterium
TAGAGAATCTGACTACTTGTCCTTCTTTATATTTTGGCTGTCCTATCATAGTTTTTAAGTTGTAAAATAGTTTTATTCATTTCTTCCCTAAGATACTTCATATCAAGCTTCTCATTATGATAGTCTGTTTTCCATTCAGTATATTTATCTGAATAATAGTTCATGGTTCATCATATTTTCTAATATGCCCACATTTAGTACATTCATACCAAGAATGTTCACCCATACCTACTACTCGGAGTTTATAGTCATGAATGCAGAAGATATGCTGCTTCAATACTCTTCTTATGAATAGAATAAAATCACCTAACATAATTAACTACACCAACCACAATCCGTAACTCTTAGTTTTTCTTTTAATTTTTCACCAATTTGATGGTATTCTCCTTTAGATATTTCATACTTCTCTAGAATATCAGGAGATACTATTTCATAAGGAGTAAATACATTACTACATTCATAAGCATCTACATCTCCATAGGTTTCTGAATATCCAAAGTCATCATCAAATGCTTCTTTACCATTAACTGTAAACTTTAATAATCTACAAGGTAATGCTGAACGTGTTTCTATTTCTAATTTCATAGTGATTATACCCCATTAAAATCATATAATATACTATCTACCTCTTCGTAAGGAATGTTAGCAAGTAACTTATTCATATCATTCCCATATTCTTTTTCAAGAGCTAAGTAAGCTCTAATATAGGTTTCTAGTTCATCCCTAGTAATACGAAGTAAATAAGGTTTTTCTCCAGTAAATTCCATAGTTATTAAAAATAATGTAGTAATAAGTCAGTACATCCCATTTCCCTTATTACTAAATAGAACATCTAGCTGTCAGCTCGCTGCACAGAGAAGGCAAACCTAACATTCTTCGGTTTACAAGACCGCTGCTACTCCTCTATTCTTTTAACATTAATTAATCCCACAATAAATAAAAGTTATTAACAAATTTAGTTACATTCCTTTTAGGCAATTCTACTACTATATTCTTCAGTTCATTCTGCCAGTCTTTAAAGGTATTAAATTCAGCAGGATAACCATAAATATGTTCTATTAAATAGATAAATCTAGGAATAACAAAATCAAGGAATTTAAGATATTCTTCTCCAGAACAAGTAGTAAGGTAGATATTTAATTGGTTTAAATATTCTGTTCTACGGGCTTGTTCCAGTTCAATAGTTTCTTTATTATAATTAGCCCATTCATTGCCATTCAAGTCATAATCTGACCAAGTGTCAACAGAGCCACATTCTCTAAAGAAACCACCTACATTATCAGATAACCAACACATTACTGTGTAGTCAAGATTCCAACATTCTGAATAGTCAAATCCTAGTTTTCGGATAGAACGAAGTACTTTACATTTATTAACCTTATTATACTTCTTTCTAGAAGTAGTAATACAACCGTATCCTAACTTATTTCTAAGAGGATAATGGTTAGGTTTAATACCATTAAATAAATTATTCATATAAATTAGATATTTCTATACGATTTTCACTAAAGTACACACCATCTCTTACAATAGTTCTTAAAGGTTCTGAAATAGTTTCTTCAATCTCACAAAGAGGTTTATGTGTAATATCCAATATCCATTCAAAATCTTCTTCTAAAAGATGTTTAATACGAGATTTAGCATCCTCTAATAGGAGATAAGAACCTACTATATTAGTTTGATGTATTGTAGGCGTTTGAAATTCTTGTACTACAGTATAAATCTGTTTCATATTAATCTATATCTCTAAATTTAAAACATTCTCCACAACTACATTCTACTTTACCTACAGTACCTATTCCTAGAGGAGTAAATTTATAAGTAAGACTTGCAGTTAAATGTGATTTCTTATGCTTTTTATACCATTTATCAATAGCCTCTTTTTCTGAATTAAAAATACCAAAACCATTATAAAGACGTTCTTCAATTTCTTTCTTTTCATTTAATAATGATTGGTATTCTTTGTTGCCACTAATGATATTGGTATACTTAGTTTTCCAATAAGCTACCTCTTCTTCTTGCATCTTGAATTTCATTTCAAGAGCTTTACAGAGTTCCTTAATCGGAGGAATAGTAACCATATTGCCTTCAGAATCACATTTATAAATTGTATTATTCATTGTTTTTTAATTTATCAATTATATACCTAGCACCATCAACAAACGCCATTCCTGCAATTACTTGAGTATTTAAATCATTTGTTGTAATGTGTGTTTTAATATAATCAAGAGAAGCTGGATTAAGTCCAAATTCTAATTCTTCCAATTTATTCATATACTAATTCACTTAATGTTGCACTTGCTTGAATATATGCATCTTCAAAAACTTCTTTAGAAGAAGGAGTTAATCTCTTTAAAGAATCTAAAGACCTTTTATGATGTGATATATAAGCAGGTATTATACTTACTACTATTTCTGTAACAAAGTCTTCAAGAATGTCTTTAATTTTAATGTATTCATCATAGACTTCATCATAATAATAGGTTTTTGGTTTTAAATCTTCCATATCTTAATGTTTAAATTTATGTGCTACACAACCTCCATTACATTGTTGTAAAAAGTATTTGCAATCCATACAACCAGTATTTCTAAGAGATTCAAATTTTGTTAAACCTTCACATTTTAGAAAGTTTGAAAATCTATTATAAGGAATTATTTCTCCTTTTTCATCAAATATATCAATAGAATTATTTCTATATTGATTACAATGTACTAATTTAAAATTAGAAAGAACTAATGCGGAACATCCTCCTATACTTTTACATTGATTAATATGATATGAATTTGGAAAAGGAGACAATATATTATGATAACCTACTTCAAGCATTTTTTCAATAATGTCATCTGTTAGAAAACATCTAGGATAGGAATGATCCCATCCCCAATTATAATCAGAATGTTCTATAGCAAAATCCAATATCTTATTTAATTTATCTTGCATTTCTTTTCGATATTTAAAAATATCTAAAGTGCAGTCTATAGTTAAATTAAATTTAATAGATGTATCTAATTTAACTGAATTTTCTTGTACTTCTAATATTTTTTCAAAAAGTTTTTGTTCATCAGTTTCCTTTCTTATTACAATTTCTGTTGAAAATTCTTTAAACTTAGAACAAATATCAGGATCTAACGGAGTATTTACAAAATTAAAATTAAAATTAATACCTGTAGATTCATCTAAATCTATAGACAATAATTTTTCTTTTTCTAAACCATTAGTAAAAAGAGTTTGTCTTTTAAATTTACCTATTGCATAATTCCATATTTCAACAAAATCTGGATGAAGCGTTGGTTCACCTCCCATAACTCGGAGTTTTGGAACTTTATGTTCATGTAAATAATCTATCAACTTCTTTATCTTTTTGGTATCCATATCGAGTTCAGGATTTCTTGTTTCTTTATTAAAACACCAAGCACAAGAAGCATTACAATTTTCTGTTAAATAAATTCTTACATTATCCATTTTGTCTTGAAGCTTTTACTGCAAGTTCATCACATAGATTATTCCATTTAGTTTCTTCAGAACTATCTTTTTGATGACCTCTTACATGTTTAAATTGTATATTACTACATAAATCTAATACTCTTTGAAATTCCTTATCAAAAAATTCCCAGAGTTTTGCATTCTTTTTTCTTTTCCAACCAAGTGAAGCACACCCTATGCAATACATGCTATCTGAGATAATAGTCAAATTATCTATTGGAGCTTTAATACATTTTAATCCAATAATAATTGCCATCATTTCCATTTTATTATTTGTTGTATGTTTCACTTGTTTAGAATACTTTAATATAGGTTCGTCATCTTTAAGAAATATAAATGCAAAACCTCCAGAATCTCTTGATGAACTATAAGCACCATCTGTTATTAATTTATAATTAGCCATAAATATTTTCATTAAAAAAGGCTGGATTCCATTTCTGAAATCCAGCCTAACTGTAACCCTAACACCGCTCCTACCTCATTACAAGGATGGCTGTTCGGATATTAAACCTACTCAGGGTTTGTGGTTTGATTACATTACTATAAACCCTTTTTCATTTTATTTAATGTGTCACTTGATTCTTCGTAAAATCTATCATTATTATCAATTATACCTAAATTCCATAATGTTTGTATAAAACGAACATCAGGATTTTTATCAATATAATCAATGATTTGACTGAGAATCAATACATTATTATATTGTCTGTTTGTCATTGCATTACTGTAAAGAAATTAGGATTTGCTGCAATTGCTGCATTATATGCATTTTCAGTTTGCTATCCCCATTTACCATCTGTAGATACTCCTAAAGCTTGTTGAAGCATTTTAATCCTTTTAGTATCTTGAGGAGAGAAACCATGAGATTGAGCATAATAATCAAATATATTAGTACCCATATCAGCTGCTTGTGCAGCATCAGCTCCTGTATTATATCCAATCTGTCTATTACCATCAGAGGTGAAAACTAATCCATTACTACTTTGGTAATATTGACCAGGTTTTAACCAAGTTCCTGTTTGTTCATCATAGAAATTAGTATTACCAAATCTATCAACACCATAACCTGATGTTTGATCTACCCAATTTCCATTTACATTCTGTTGCCAACCTTCTGGAGTCCAACGATATTTAGAACTTGATCCTAAGTTCATTTTTTTCTTTGCTTTTTTTGCTGTTTCTTGGGGATCATCTGATAAAGTAGAATAAATACCATAAGCTCCACCTAAAAATGGAAGAGTATAAGTACCTGTTTCTATAGCTTTAAATGCTTTAGGATTTTTAACTGTCCAATCAACAGCTTTATCCCAAGCATTTTTAAAAATTCCTTTCTAATTAGGATATAATTCTGCTAATCTCGCTAATTCTGAATCATATATGTTACGTGCACTTGCAATTTCATTTTCAATTCTTTGTTGTGCAGATTTAGATGCATTTTTCTTAATTAACGATCTAGTTCTTTTCTTTATTAAAGGTATTATCATAGCTTTTTCATTACCTGGATCAAATATATGACCGAAAGCATGATTAGCTAATTGTTCCCCATTTACAGTTTCACCTTCTCTTTTATAAAGATTTTCTAAAGATTCTTTTTGTGTATCTTTAAATTCTTTATATTTATCAAGAAAAGGTTTAGCTTTTGTTTTACTTCTTCCTACTCTTTGTTTAATAGCAGCATTAACCATTTTATCTAATACTAAATCTTGTTCGTAAGAAGATTTTTTATTTGTTATATTTTGAATAGTTTCCTATAACTATTTTCCTAATCTTTCTTCAGCTAATTTCCTTTCAGCTTGATTAGAGCTACTTCCTACAAATTTTGTTATTACTGGTTTTATTAGTTTTTTTATACCATTGCTATATTTTCCCATAATTATTGTGTTACATATTCTCTAAGTTGATTATAAGTATTATTATCTATTTTATTTTCTTCTCCTGCAACAGAATTAAAATCTTTATTTGACATTCTTCCAAAAATAACTCCAGAATCTGCATCTGATTCAAACTATTTAAGCCTGTTGTTTTGTTGCTAAGTATTATACTAATTTTGTATATTAAAATCTTTATAAAGATCTTCTCCTACGGTTCCTGCCATAAGTCCACCATTAATCCAACGATTATTAGCAAGTTCTAAAGCTCTAGCAGTTTTTTCACCTACATTTATGTTATGTTTACCAATTATATGTAATCTACTAAGAGGATTTTTTGCATTTTTTAAATATTGAGTAGCTGAATACACATCATTTACAGCAGGACTAACTCTATTCAATTCATTTATTGCTTTCTATGATTTTGTTAAAGCAGGTCTTCTGAAAACTTTTGAAGTAACTTTTTCTATTAATCCAACTTTATTATTACCTAATGCTTTGTTTAATGTTTTTAAAGATCTTAATCCACTTGTCAGAGGCACCAATCCCATTCCTACTGAAAGTGCAGCATCTGTCCAATCACCTCTAGCTGCAGCTAATCCTGCATCTCCTAATGATAAAAGTGTTCCTCCTATAGGTATAGTATACAATCCTGTACTAAGAAGACTTGCTGCTGTTCTCCATCCTGAATCTTTAGAAACATTTGCCGCATCAAGTCCTGCATCTAATAATCCTTCAACAATTCCGTGATTTTTTATTTTATCTCCAAGAGATTCATTAGAATTACCGTATCTAAGTTTAGATAATTCTTTATCTCTGTTTATTGAATCATATTTATTTTGTTCACTAACTTTTAAACCAGTGTCAAAATTTCTCCAAACTCCATCTTTTGATGTAAAATAGGATTTTCCATCAACTTGTTTAACTTTGGTGTTATGATCAGTTGAATTCAATCTCCATTTTCCTACTTTATCTTTAATTAAACCTGAACGCATAGCGTTATCTTCTAATGTAGTATTAACAGACTAACCGTGTTTCTTTTTCCAATCTACATAAGATTTATCAAGACCTCCAGATACAGAACCTACTTTAGTAATTGAACCATCAGTGTTGTACTAATAGTAATTTCCATTTTGACCCAAAACTCTATTTCCAGGTTTAACCATAGATCCATCCTATCTATACCATCTTCTTTTTTGTTTGTTATAAGTAAAATTAGCCATATTTTATTTTTATTAAATTTTAATTATAGTTGTACTCTCATCCAGAATCGAACTGGAATAATTGGTTTAGAAGACCAAGGCTTTATCCGTTAAGCTATGAGAGCATAAAATCTACTCAATACAGATGTGTACCTATATTAAGTAGATTTGTAAATTTACATATAATTCATCAACTATCCAATTTTATAAATCTAAATTATCATAATATCCCATTTCTAAATCTACTCTACCACCATAATAGTCTTTAACACGATATTGTGTAGCAGAAATTATTTTAAGTTTATTAATTCCTCGAAGAACTTCAAAAGCTACCTCTTGAGGATAAACTTTATAAAGTATAGAAGATAAACTTAGATAATCACAAGACTTATAATAATGTTCAGAATAATCTAAAATTGCATTAAATATATATAGCCAAAGAATTATCTTTTTGTATTCATAAGTAGGACGTAGAAATCTAAACTCAATAGTCTTATTTACTCGATAACATAATGCATTCATAAAATTACACCAAAAATAACGAGTATTTATATTCCATTTACGTTTTCTTTCTATATCATCAGGATGTGGTTGTGTAAAACTTCCCATAAAATTTCTTTTTACAAGACCTTTATACATTTCTTCAAAAGAGAAATATTCAGGAAGTTTTTTACAATAATCTTTACCATTCTCTTTATATTGAGAACTCTTAAAACTATATAAAGGAATAATATTCTCTATTTCTGATTCTAGTAATTTACATACTTTATAAAGGTGATATAAAGTTTCAGAACTTAATTTATATCCTCCTAAATGTACATGTAAAGAACATTCTTTATCAAAAACAGTATATTCTTTAAGAGTTTCAATCTGTTGATGCAGTAAAGATAATCCTAATTCTCCTCGCAATATGACAGTAGAATACTCTGGAGCAGATATTGAACCATCTCTTAATGGAATTAAACCATCACGATAACATATATCTTCAGGTACATATCCAGCAGCTGTTTCAAATTCTAATCCAAAAGTATATTTAAGATATTTACCTAATTTACAATTAGATTCCTCTAACAATTTTTGTTTTCCTTCAAATACATAGAAATTTTCTACAGCTTCATACTTTCGAGCAAGTATATATGGAAAATCAAATTGTCCTTTCGTTTCTTCTTCTTGTAAAATAATCTCATCTTTTAAATGATATGGACTAAAGTACATACCTCTAAGTTTACTGAATAGTAATTTTCCTTTATATAACTGAGGATCTGTAAGTAAAGTCTTACAATTTCCATTTGTATCAGTTATAAGAATCTTTACTAATCTATCTGTCTTAGATGTATAACCATAAATAATACCATTATAATTATGAGAGAGAACTATACAAGCTAAAGAATGATAAGACATCCATGTTTGAGTTACTTCATCAAAGGCTTGCATTCTTTTCTAATTTCTTGAAAATTCATAGGAGCTTTAGACTCTTTAAAATCTGTAAATTCATTTGTAACTTCTCTAGTATATGTAGTACAAACTTTCATACCGTTTGTAAAATGCATAACACTTGTTCCAGTAAACATTTTTATTGTACCAGAATAGGGTTCTCTTAGACTAGGACTAGTAGCTTTATACCATTTAGTTTCATCACAATAAACTCCATCTATACTTAAAAATCGAATAACATTTTGAAACTTTTTAGTAAATTCTTTCTTATCCATTTTAAGCTCTTTACAAAGAACTGCAAGAAATCGAAAGCATTTACCCTCCTTCAAAGGAACCCCGTTCCAAAAGTATATTTCTTTACTTGGAATACCTTTAGGTGTACTGTCACAAACTCTTCCCCATTTACTTATTATTACCTTACCATGTAAAGAGTGACCTTTAGCAGAGTAAGTATTAGATAGTTGATTGGTAGAAACATAATCATCAAAAATAAAATCATCTTCACCAAAATACAAATTATTATAATATCTATTATAATAGGTTGTAGTACTTTTTGGAATTTCAGGAATAATTTTCTTTTGAACCATCTTGCTTCTATCAATACCTTGAACAGCAATTAAGTCTTTACCTGTAAATTCAAATACACAGTTTGTATTTAAACAATATGTATCTAAATAAGGTCGAAGTGACATTAAGTAAATACCAATAGATGAGAAAACAAGTTCTTCATTTTCTTCATCTATACAAAACCACAATGGTCGTTCCTCTTCTTCTTTAATGTCTGTTGAGGTTTTCTTTGAGGCCCCTTTGAACACAAATACACGAGGAGAACCAGAGCGATAGTCAGTAATAGCAAATACAGCACCCCCATTATATTCTTCTAATACGTCAAAACCTTTATGATAAATAATACGAGCCATTACTTGAGAATCAGTCATTCCTTTAATATTAATTTCAGGAATATATTTCTTGGCTAATTCTTCGTAATTATAAATTGTTCCATTATGCATAAGAACAAATTCTACTTCATCTTTATCATTTTTAATTATGACAGGTTGTGCTGTTGTCTCATCAATTTTACCAACTGATGCTTTTCTACAATGACCAAAGGCTATTGTAGAATTTTCTACTTTTGCAAGAAAATCATTAGTTGGAAAAAATTCTGAGAAATAAGCCTTTTTGTTTACTCCATATTCATAATGACCATCAATGAAAAACCCGCAGGAATCTCCACCTCTTGAATCATTTGCTATACCTAGAGTACAAAAAGTTGAGTAATCAAAGACTTTTGGCTTCTTTGTTACTATTGCAAATATACCACACATTATACTAACTTATATTCTTCTATTAGATGATTAGCAAGTTCTACGTTGCTTTGATTAATAGCTTTTTGTATTTCGGTTTTACGAGGTAATGGATAATTATGATTAATAGCTTTTAATGCTTTTTGAATCTGATTCCAGATAAATGTTAACAGATTCTCATTAGACATCATAAAACTGCTTAAACACCTATATTCAACACCATAGTCTGTTAATCTAAAACAACCTGCTTTTCCGTATAAAGATCTACGTTTAATGTCAGGATCTTTAACAACAGAAGGTACTCCAACATAAGCATCCATATACCTAACTAATGCTAAGCTAGTATCTATATTAGGATTTTCATATCCTAAATGAATATGAAAGCCTGCTGAGCGTAAATTAGTACTTGTACCCTTTGGTTTTGGGTTAGCCTTTTGTGTATAAACATTATAGTCAACAGAACAACCAAACTGTTTTGCTTCTCTACTTTGCAATTGGTCATCATCTACAACTTGAGAAGCAGTACAAAGAATACCAAATTCAGGATTAATATTCTTAACAAAAGAATCAATAAAATTCTTCATATAAGTAATATTATTTATAAAAGATAATTTGGATGTTACAGGTGGTATATTAAACTCAGCTAATATATTATCTGTTTCCAATCCAAATCCTTGTGGCATTCCTTCATCAGTCCAAGGATCTCCTTTTTCACCTGGAATTAATCCAATAGAAGAAACTACTTTTCCTGTATTCTCATTAATAATAAAAAGTTCTGGATCTGCTCCAATTGTTACTTTAGTTACTAGCATTTACTAATTTTATTATAAGTTCATTAATCATTTTAGCAACAGGAGAATTAGGAATCATCTCTGGGTGTCCTTGAACTGCTAAACACTTTGGTTTATTCTCTTTATGATAAAGTACTATTTCTGGTTCTCTACCGCAAATTTCATCATAATCAATTTGATCTCCATCATAATAATCACTCTCAACACCATAACTAGTAAAGAGAAGATTATAATCATTAGGATCTAAATCGAATGGATATTGCATCTGATGATGAGTAGATGTGATCATATATATCTTTTCACCATCAGTAATTTCATGTGTAGCACCTGTAGCATGATGATTTATATCCTGAACAAGTTTACCATCATTCATTACGCATAGGAATTGACTTCCTCTGCATGCACCATAACAGACTTGTGTTTTAGGATTAATCTTCTCAAAGATAGCTCGTTCTTCCTGGTCTCTTTCAAGATTAGAGTATGTTTTAGAAAATTTCTTACAACCGTAAAATGAAGGAGTTACATCAGAACCACCAGTAAAAATTACTAGTTTAGCATCTTCAAGATTATCTACAAATTCTACATTGTCGATAAAGTTAGCATAATTACTATCTCCACCAACTACATAAGTTTTAATCATATTATCGAATCTTTTTATAAACCTCTAAATATACAGGTTCTCTTTTTGTTGCATACAATTCTTCATCAATCCAGTATTCTAAATCCATTGCATGTATATTCTTTTCTTCAGAATTTTTAACATTAGAATCTATAATATAAGGAATATTAGATATTACATGATAAATGTCATTAAGTTTAGAAACATTCTTTATCATTTCTCTTAAACTATTTATAGAAAGTTTACTAACTACTTTTTGACATTTAGGAATTTGATGAATCCCTAAATCATCATCGTAATAACATCCTATTACTAAATTCATTAATGTAGTTCTAGAAGTAAATCTAAACTCAGGCTTCCGTTTAAGTCTTATAACATCAAGTACTAACATATTATAAGGAAACTCATACATATAGCGAACCCAAGTTAATAAGAATTTATGGAATGTAGAACAAGCATCTACTTTAATATGTAATATATAAACAGGATAGTCTCCTCTTTTTTCTTCAGAGATTTTATATTCAAAATCAATAATTCTTTTAGCACAATCTAAATGCTTACGAATTTCTCTCCTAGATAAAATACATGCATTATTTTTATGTTGTTCTACAGCAAATTTAATGCCTTTATATATTATAATATTATATTTTATAGAATGTTGTTCTTGTCCAAAAATACTATGAAAAACTTTAGAATAACAAGCTGCTTTTATTTCTTTAGTAGAAATATCACCAGAGCATGAATATTGTGTGCAATAACTTAAATATCTAAATTCTTTCATATATTTAAATCCTAGGAGTATAATACTCCTAAGATTGTTTTTATATATTAGTCAAGATCCTCATCAGCTTCTGCAGGCTCAACAACTGCTGACTGCATAGCTTGTACAGGCTGTGGTGCTGCAAACATATTTGCAAACATATTGTTTCCGCCCATCATACTCATCATAAGCATATCCTTAGTAGAGAAATCACTATCACCACCTGCAAGAAGGGCAAGCATCATTGGATTAGCAGAAAGAGCACCACCATTCTGACCCATCATCATAAGTGGAAGAAGTGAAGACATCTTGCTATCCTTAGAAAGAGCAAGAAGCATCATTGGATTCATCTGACCACCAAGGTTACCAGCAAGAGAAACAACTACACGAACCATTGTCTGATTGAACAGGAAGTCCTTGATAGTACGGATAATCTTACCTGAACCAGTATAGCTAATAGCGTTAATCTTCTCACCCTTGATAGATGTAATCTTTGCATAGCTCTTCTCAAGAGCAATAACATCACCTACTACAAGAGCCTCCTTTGGTTTACACATAACAAATACTGGGAGTGCAAGAGTGAGTTCCTCTGGATAAGAGGTAAGATGATTCTGAGCATCAATAGCTACATAACCCTGAGAAGTAGCAACGCAAATATTGCCATCTGTAGCAATACGTACATCATTTACCTCTGTAGGCATAAACATGTTTTTAATGCGATCTGAGAAATTACTGATAGAATTTGTAGTCATTGTTTTGTTTGTTGTGTTAAATGGATAATCAACAGATGCAACACCTGTGATGTTAGACTTCTTAGCCCAACTGTAATCGTCGCCAACTTCAAGAATATAAACGTGATTTCCCTTAGTAGTAAGAATGTGAGCACCTGGCTTTACATTATACAGCTTAGATTCTTCTGAAGCCATACATGTGAGATATTTTCCCTCATCTTCAGCAAAATCGTTTACTTCTCTAAGGGTTGTTGGAACGAAGTTAGGATTTGAAGTGTACAAAATAGATTTGAACATAAAATAAAAAATTTAAATTATTAATAATTACCTTTCGGCATGAAAACAATAAAAAAGGTGGACACAATTAAGTGCCCACCTACAAAATACTTTTTAATATTCAAAGCCTGAAATTAATTTTGCTGTAAGTATTTTTCTTATAACAGTTTTAAACAAATTCCTTTAGTTTCCTAATATAATTAGGATCCTCTGCATATCCTATACGATTAAGGAAGGCATAATAATCTCCTCCTCTATATCTATTAGAGATATGTTTTTTGTAATCATCAACTGATTCAGACCAATGATTATAACGTCTATATTTACTACCTTTTCTTAATCCGAATAAGTTTTGATGAGTTTTTAATACTTTTGAATTAAAATTCCCAGTTTCCAATTTAGCTTGTGCTAATACTATTTCAGCATGAGGAACTTTCTTTTCAGCCAATTCAGCTTTTAAATTTTTTTCAGTAAGTTTACTAAGTTGCTTTTTGGGAATAGAATCTACTTTTATAGAATCTTTATTAGTTACCTCAATCTTTACAGGTTGAGGTGTTGGTTCTGGTAAACTATAATAAGTGATAAATGCACCAATTATCATACCTAAAAGTAAATAGAATCCTCTCGAAGTTATCTTATTTTCCATACTTAAAATTTTAGTTAAACTCAGAAATCCTTATGATTTCTTATTTTTTATCTACTTTGTGTTAGCCCATATTGATATTGCAAGCATTATTCCTGCAAATCCAACTAAAGCTAAACCTAATACAATTGGTCCCCAAAACGGAGCAGTTACCCACCACCAAGACCAATCAATAATTCCTATCAATTTTAGTGTTACAAATACAACACCTAAGAGTCCACAAACACCTGAACTCCTAAATATTACTATTTCTTTCATTATTTATAGATTTTTACTCTACGAAGAAGTTCTTGATCCATAGCAGCTTCAAATAATTCTTCAGCATTCTTTGGCTCTTTCTTCTCTGGTTTATTACCACCAAATATAAAAGAGATTGCTGATGGGTCATAACCACTTAAATAGAAGAAATTAGGAGTATCTGCAAAATCTTCAAACTTTACTGAAGTAATACCGTAAAATAAATTAGGTATATCCCAAAGAATAATTTTAAATGAATTTACATAATCCTCACTAAATCCTGCTTCTTTTAAACGCTCAATTGCACGATTGAAATTTGAAGTCTTATTAGTTTCACGAGTAGAAAATTCTCCATCACTTAAACAGAGAATACCATCTGGGAAATCAGATTCAGGAACTCCTTTATCTTTTAATTTAATAAAGAGATCAATTACTGATTGGAAATCTGTTCCACCATAAGCATTTCCTTTATCATTCTTAAATTTCTCACAAGGAGTATCTCCTTTCCATTCTTTAAGAACTGCTTTATTTGCAAATTCTACATAATGGTTTTTAAATGTTCCATCAAGAAATTCAGAGAAATAAAGAGCCATTGCTTTAGCTATATTATAAGATGACATATTACAGCCAATAGCTGTTGAAGTCATAGAGCCAGAAGTATCTCTAACTACTAATAGTTTAGATGGACACTTTTGTTCTTCTATAAGTTTAGCAAATTGTTTATTAATAGTAATCTCCTTATAATTAGAAACATTTGAAGTCTTATCAAATGGAGCAAATAATTCAAATACAAAACCTGTAAACTTAACTACAGGTTTGCAAGTAATCCATTTGGTATATTTCTCAACCAGATTGTGATTCTCTAAGAAGTTTGAATCTACTAAAAGCATTAATGCTCTACCTGCTATAGAATCAAAATTAATTTCTTCATAAAGTTGTTTAGAAATCTTTTGCTGCCATTCGTGAGCAAGACCATTTGCTTTCAACTTACGATAAAGTTTATAATTCAATACTTTATCCGTATTCTTAAAAGTATTATGAGCAAACCACCTTCCTATTAAAGTATCAGCTTGAGATTCTAGTGTAGTACATTTCTTATTAGTTCTAATAGTAGGCAAATACTTTAAAACTAATTGTGATGTTTCTTTATTAGTTAAACCTGCTTTTAATACTGTGTAGAAATAACTCCAGTTAAGTTTACGATTCTTCCAACCATGAAACTGTAAATCTAAAGATAACATCTGGATAACGTCCTTCCAAGAACCTGCTGCTATATACAATGGGAAGTTTGCTTCAAATGTAGTTTTATGATTTAATGCCAACCAAAGCATTCTCATAATACCTTCATTACGAAGTCCTTGACCACGTTGCATATCTAAAATTTCAACAGAATCTTTAGTTACAATTTTAGATTTACGAGTAATAAGTCTAAGATAAATTGCGAGTTGTACACAGTAATTAGGGTCTAAACCCCATAAATTAGACATGTCTTTAGCTACCTCATCATAAGAACGTGGTTCTTTAAAATGAGAAGCAGCTGCAAAATTATCAACAAAAGGATTACCTGAAGTATTATATTTCAGTGCTCCTTCTTCAGATACAGTTTCATAAGAAGTCTTTATTGCTTCTGATAGAAACTTGTTAGAATTCCCTATAAGGGAATTTTGTTTTTGTTTAAATGCCATATTTCCAAGAAATTACGAAAACTGATTTTTCTAATGGATCCAATTCATAAATAGTATAACCTCTTTCTTTAAAATCAGATTTGAAATCTTCTTTACTAGAGATTATATCATCAGGAATTGATACTAGATGATAAAATAATCCTTGTCGAGCTTTCGCTTCGATAATGTGTTCTGTCTCATCTTTAAATGAGGCAATACGTTTTTCTACTGTAGTTACAGAGCCTGTTATTGTAAGCATCTGTGCTTCTACAGCTGTCATAGGTCCTTGGTTAATTTTCAAGGCATCTTTTACTTTCTTTGTTAAATCTGTCATACTAAAAAAGTTATTATAAATTCTTTATAACTCATATTATCTTTAAATGCTTCTTCCACAATAGTATGTGGAGTATAGCCTAATTCATGCATTTGTTTGCATAATTCAGAAGAATGTTCTTCCCAATATTTATCTATATCCATGTGATCTGCTTGGGGTTCGAACCCAAGACCCCCACATTAAAAGTGTGATGCTCTACCGACTGAGCTAGCAGATCAAAAAAAATCCTATCTATTTTCACAAACGGATAGGATTAAGCATAACCTTAAATCTAAACAATTGCAGTGGACCTAGAGTGAGTCGAACACTCGTCTTCTCCATCTATCCTAAAGAAATTATACATGCTTTTCAATTTTTAATAAGGTTTTCTTCCTAATACTTTTATTAATGTGAGTTTACTACTCTCACAGGGGCTGACCACCAGAGTATTTTAAGTTTACCCAAACTGTTTAATCATGTTGCTGTAACTATTCTGTTCCTAAGTTAGTTACCAACTCGGCTCACTTGGCTTATGCAGCCATTCTGTAAGCAGGAGCATTGTTATCTGCGCCATTTAAATTTTTAAGAGTACATTTATAGTTTGCCAACTGCATGTTTCTTTTACCTTCAATGTGAATCAATTCCATTTAGGCCCAAAGATCCTACTATTCTCACGAACTGTAGGATTCAAATAGTAATATGTTAAAAAAGTTAT
>CAVIUL010000031.1:0-4878 GCA_963645885.1 bacterium
ATTGGGGATTTGTAAGAGATTATGATAAAAATGATTCATTATATCTTTGCAACACTGAATATACAGAAGATATGGAAAATGAAAATTGGATATTGTTAAAAGAAATATTTGTAGATTAAGGAGATAAAAAATTGAGCAAAAATAAAAAAAATGAAAATGATAAGAAAAATAAACTCATTAAAATAATATATTTTGATGAAGATAGTGCAATAGATTATATTAACATTTCTGATGGTGGAGTCAGAGTTAAAAGCAATGAAACCACAAACGAAAAGTCTGATAAAGGAAACATAAACACAACTATTGGTCTTGAATCAAAATTTTCTTTTTTTGATTTTTTTAAAGCAAATGCAAAAGCAGAAGCAAATGCGGAAATTTTGCAATATGGTCAAAAAATAGTTAAATCCACATTAACTAACACAATTCTTACAGATTATATTTTAAAAGCTAATGATGACGAAAAAACAAAAAAATTTTGTGACTTTAAAATAGTTCCAATAGAAAATTCTTTAACATTTTGGAAAATGTATACACCTTATACTAAACTTTTTAACGATAAATTCTCGGATAAAATAAATTCAGAAATAGACATAACAAAACTAGATCAAGTAATTGACTCTGTTAAAGGATATTATGAACTTAAAGCTGTAAAAAACAATGAAACTTACATACTAAGGTTTAATAATATTGGTTTCAGAAACAATTATAAATTATCTAATTTAATGAATATGGATTTAGTTTATTATGGGGTGCTTGTTGGAGAAAGTACACTAGAGCAATATTCTATTGAAAATGAATTCAATTTTACTACCAATAGTAGTGTCTCATTAGAAGAAATTAAGGGAAAAGCAGGAGAAAATAATAAAATAAAGATTTATGATGTAATACTGGCAGGTGTTGTAGATGGTAATGAAAAATAAAAAAACAATAGTTAAAATTTATTATGGGCCAAGAAAAGGTTTTAATAATAAAATTAAAAATGAAAATAATAAAGAAGAATTTTCCTTAATTGTTCAGGAATATGATAAAGAAAATAAAAGTATACCTCATTATGCCGAAGGACAACCTAGAGATAAAACAATAAAAAATAAAAGATATATTGAAAATTTAATTATCAATTCGGATGATTACTTTACTATAACAGAATCGGCTACACAGAATATAAATCCAATTTTAAATTCATTTGATATTGAAAAAATATTTGTACAAAATCCTCCAACTACAGTATTAGAATCATTGCAGAAAAATTATAAAAAAATAAATATAGAATGTTACGATTATAAAAAAATAGATTTAAATACTATTAAAATGATTAATAGAAACATTTCTAATAAGATAATTGGACAAGATAATGCAATTCATAAACTATTAATTTCACTTTTATCTTTTGTTAAATTTACGAAAGATACTAAACCTATTGTACTAATGTTTTATGGCCCAAGTGGAGTTGGAAAAACTGAAACAGCTAAATATCTAAGTAAAAAGCTAGGAGGACAGATATTTTACAAACAATTTTCTATGTTTCAGAATAATGAATTTTCAAATTACTTATTTGGAGGTTCAACAGTACAAAATAGTTTTGCCAAAGAATTATTAGAAAGAAACTCGAATGTAATTTTATTAGATGAATTTGATAAGGCTCATCCACATTTTTATTCAGCATTTTATCAATTATTTGATGAAGGAATATATATTGATAAAAATTATTGTGTAAAATTAAAAAACTCAATCATTATTTGTACTTCTAATTATAAATCAGAAGATGAAATAAGAGAAAAATTAGGAGATCCAATATATTATAGAATTAGTACATTTATTAAGTTTAATGAACTAGAACAAAATTCGATAAATAAGATAATTGATTTAATTTATGATTCATACATTGAAAAATTACGTGAGGAAGATAAAAATATTATAAAAAAAACAAAATATAATAATTTATCAGTTAAAGATAGTATAAAACAATATGCATACAAATTAAAAAATGTTAGAAATATTGACAATATTATAAAGGAAACAATACTTGATATACTATTAGAAAATGAATTAAAGAAAAATTAACATTTTCCTTATTAATATTGTATTTTAATATTAAATTTTATATAGTAAGTGCAGAAAGAGAACTTCGTAACTTATATAAGATTCGCTCCAGAGAAATTTGCTACTCCCACAAAGGGAGTCTTTTATATTTAAAAACCTGGTAATAACTTATATTAAGTCATTATCAGGTTTTATTTAAGCTTCTTTTAAACTATTTTCATTAAGTAAGAAATCATAAATACTAATGTATATTATACCATTGTCATCTTGCCATTTTATAAAACTATCATAAACAATTACCATTTTTTTAAAATTATCACTTATATTTAAAAGAGATTGTAATTCTTGCTCTCTTTTATTATTATCTTCTATACTATATGCCGATTGAATATAATATTTATCGCTACCTTTATTTGCAACAAAATCAATTTCTAATTGCTTATAATCTTTTTTTCCTTTTTCATCAATTTTTCTTTTTTCTACAATTCCAACATCAACATTAAAACCACGTCTACGAAGTTCAGTATATATAATATTTTCCATTATATGAGTTTTTTCTATTTGTCTAAAATTGATTAAACTATTTCTAATCCCAATGTCTACAAAATAATATTTTGATGGAGTCTCAATATATTTTTTACCTTTCACATCAAATCTTTTAGATTTTTCTATTAAAAATGATTCTTCAAGATATTTTAAATATGATGCTATTGTTTTGTTAGTAATATTTTTATTTCCTTTGCTAATAAATGTGTTATATAACTTAGTAGGATTAGTAAGCGAACCTATGCTAGAAGATATTATTTCAATTAAAGTTTTTAATTCTTCATCATTTCTGATATCATTTCTTTCGATGACATCATTTATATATACATTATCTTTTTGAAAATTTAAATAATCGATTTTTTCTTCTGCACTTTTAAATGTAGTGATTAATGGAAGACCTCCATAATTTATATATTCATTTAATCCACTAATTTCATTTCCACTATAGATTGACATAAATTCAGAAAAAGAAAGTGGATAAACTCTTATTTCGTCACCACGCCCTCTAAACTCTGTAATTATATCTGATGATAAAAATTTAGAATTACTACCAGTTACATAAACATCAAGATTCGGTTTTCTTAAAAAACTATTTAAGACACTTTCAAAATCTGATACTTTTTGTATCTCATCCAAAATAATATAGTAAGTATCCTTGTCAAACACCTTTTGCATAATATATTCATAAAGCTTTTTAGGATTAGTATATTCTTCATTTTCAATTGAGTCAAATTCTAATTTAATTATGTGATTTTCATCAACTCCATTATCTAATAAATAATTTCTGAAAATAGGATCTAATAAATATGATTTTCCACATCTTCTAATTCCTGTTACAATTTTTATAAGCTTATTATTTTGCTTTGAAATTAATTTATTCAAATAATAGTTTCTTTTTATTTCCATCATAACCATCCTTTCTTACTATCATTAGTATATACCAAAAAATGAATTTTATCAATATTTTATTCCAAAAAAAGTGTCCAATTCCATTTTTTTTAAATTTTGTGTTAAAAGCCATTGAAAAAATATACTAATTACTATATAATATTTTTAGAAAGAGAACTTAGTTCGTAACTTGTATGTGATTCGCACCATTAATGTATTTATTTAAACTTAATATATTTTCAGTCTTATATTAGACTGATTTTTATTAATTTGTAAGGAGAAAAATATGAAAGAATTATTTAAAAGTGCTGTACATATCATAATAACAAAAGATAATAAAATATTATTACAAAAAAGAAAAGGTTCTAAACTATGGCCAGGATATTATGCTCTACCTGCCGGACATATCGACGAAGGAGAAAATCAATACGAAGCTCTAGTCAGAGAAGCAAAAGAAGAATTAAACATTGAAATTAATCCTAAAGATATTACAAAAAGTTATGTAGTGCTAAGAAGAAATTTCTTTGAAATAGATGGTAAAAAACTAGAGCCATATATAGATTATTATTTTGAAATATCAAAGTATAAAGGTACTCCAGTAATAGCCGAACCAAATAAATGTGATGAACTAATATGGGCTAATATAGGTAACTTACCAGAACCATTTATCAACTATGAAGGAGAATTTCTAAATAACAAAAATATCACAACATATGATTGTAAAACAGATGGAGCATACATAAAGAATTAATACACCAGCAATCACAAAGATTGCTTTTTTATTTAACTAATTGTAAAATAACCATAAGAGAGGTCAAATATGGAATTATTTAATAAAATTCAATTTTCTATTTATGAATTAAAAAACAAAAGAAGATATAAAAAATTTAAAAATTGTAGTATACCCTATCCTTTTTATGATAAAAAAAGAAATGTTTTTGAATGGATAAGATACTCAAATGTAATTAATCAATATGAAACAACTAATAATTTAATTGATGCACTTGGAAGTATTGGAAACATCGGAATGATTTATCATTACAAAGCAAACTTTTATAATTATGAAAAGAAAAAATATGAGAATATTATAAGTCATTGTCATAGTTTTGATGAATTAATTAATGAACTTTATAGATATCCAGAATCATTTGAAATACCAAGTGAATACTTAAATGAATATAGTAATCAAGAATTAAATTATATAAAAAGTATTAAAAAATATTTCAAACTAATAAATCTTAAAGATGAAAAATATAGTAAAGAAATAGAAGAACTTGATAATAAATGGGAAGCTCTTCGAGATAAAAAACATAAATCATTAAAAGAAATAGTTTTTTTACATAATACTTATTCAAAAGAATGGGATAAACTTTCAGAAAAAGAAAAACTAGAAAGATGTAACAA
>CAVIUL010000031.1:4888-15930 GCA_963645885.1 bacterium
TGATTATAAATTAGCCGGATTTAAAAATTTTAATGAATATAAAAATAGTATGTTCAAAGACTTTAAAGAAGAATGTGAAGCATACGATGAAGAATTTACAGAAGATTCATTAATTAGTTATGTCAAACTAAAAGTAATCGAAAAATTCGACATATAAAAAAGTAGAAATCAATCTACTTTTTTTCTGTCTTAGCTTTTTTGTTTTGTCCAATATATGAAGCAAATTCAGCAAGCAAATAAACTATACAAAAGAATATAGAAAACGTAAAAGTTAACATCATTGATAATTTTTTATTAGTACTTAAAGCTTTAAAGAGATTAATAAAATCAACATTATTTGTGCAAAGGTACACTATAATGCCAACAACTATAGAACACACAATCGCATCTAATAAAACACCACCTACTGTTTTCTTTATTGTATATTCTTTTTTTAAAAACTTCATACTCACTCCACCTCTTAATCACATGATATCATATTTTTATATCAAAAAAGTAGAATTAATATTTTTTTTACATTAGTTATTGTAAAAGTCCATTTACCTCTAAATATTTTTTATCAAACTTTTCTTTATCATTTGCAAGCTCAGTAATATCTTCTAAGAATTTTTTATATTCTAAATCTTCAAAATACATTTTTGTTGTAGCATAACCCTTTTTACCAAATTTATTTAATATATGTTCTCTTGATTCTTCCATTATCTTTTCAAGTGAATCATTTGGGTTATGTTCTTTTCTATATAAATATGTTCTTCTAAGTGGCATCTCAACTAAAACATTTCTATCAGCTGAAGAAACAATTTTGCCATAAATACTTCTTGGTTCTCCTTCCATACTTGCTCTATGATCATATACCGCTTCTGACATAATTCTAATTTCATCATCTGTAAAAAATCTTTTAAGATTATCATCTTCCATCAATATTTCAGCAGAAACTTTCTCATGATTTTTAGCATCTATATGATGTCCAATATCATGATAAGCCGCAACAGTATAAACCATATCATAATTTATATTAGGTACAGTACTTGCAAACTTAAAACTTCTATCAATTACATATTTAATATGATCTATTCCATGACCAAAATCATTCTTGTCATATTCTTTAAATATAACACTCTCTATATACTTTTTTAACTCAGAATTTATATTCATATTTTCACCCAATAATAGATTATCACAATTTAATAAAATATACCATTGAAAAACAATAAAAAAATATTATAATATTTGTACAAAGGAGAATATATGAATTTATCAGAAAAGCCAAAAGAAATAAAAGAAAAATACAAAAAGATATTAAATGATTTAAAAGAATCTGGAGTTACGAAACCATTTTCTAGAGATTATGAGTTTGATGCTGATTTAGAAGACCATGACTTAGGAGATAAAGACATATACAGATTATATTTTATTGGATATTATAGATCACAAGAAAATTATAATCCAAGAGAAGATAATCTTCATGTTATAAATTGGCCACTAAGTACATTTAAGTTACCAGAAGGCATGACTAGAGAAGAAGGATTTAAAATACTATCATATTTAACTGACTTTATTGAAAGACGTGAAGATACAGATCCAGCATCTATAAAATCTGTTAGAACATTAGATGGAGTTCTTGATTTAGAAAGATTTGGATTTAAAAAAGTTGAAGAAAAAGACGAATCAAAAATAGCTGATCTATTCACAGTTGGTGGAAGAATTTTATTATTTAAAAAAAGCAAATATTATGATAAATATTATAATTGGTATACAGAAAACATATCTAGACGTGAAATTGAAAAAATATATGCAGAGCATAATATGGAATTTCAAGATATAATATGGCTAGATAACCCTACTCAAAGAACTTTAAAACCTCTTAATTAATAAGTTAAAATTGACTTTTTGTATCATTTGTGATATAATCTACAGCATATATGAGGGGTTTGAAATGGAATCAAAATTATTAAGATTAATATTTGATTATTCTAAGAATGGTAAATTGGTTGATAAGGCTTACTTAGAAAAACTTATAGATTTAGTCGTAAACTCTAAAGATATAAGTAAATACGTACAAAAATCAGAAATAGTAATCAGTGGAACCGAAGAAACAATGGATGGAATTTTATTAGCAGAATATCGACCAAATAGAAAATTAATAAGAATATACTCCGAAGCTATGGAAAGAATGTTAGAAGAGCATGACAGATATCAAGGACTTTTTAATGGTATAGAACAGATATTCTATAAAAATGTTTTAATAACGCAAATAATATTACATGAATTAGAACATGCTAATCAAAGAAGAATAATTGAAAAGGAAGATACATTAGAATCTAAAATTTTAAAAACATCAGTAACAAATATTGATATAGATTTAGTAAACACACTACTAAGTGAAGGCTTCACTATAGACCAAATTCTATATTATATACGTAGAGAAAAAACACTTAGAGATGAACACTATTTATTGCTTCCAGATGAAAGACTAGCTGAAATAAGATCACATCAAGAAATAGCAAGAACATTAGAACCAATAAAAGAATATACACCTAATTTAATAGAATTTGAAAAAGCAAATATATTAGAGAATATGCTAAGAGGTTACTTTTATAATGAAGGAGTAATTACTTCACCTACTCTTGAATATGCCGTGGCAAGTGGAAGAATTGATAAATTAAAAAGTTTTCAATGGTTTGATGAAAATAATCAAGAATGTTTAAGAAAAGCTAAAAAAGAACTTTCTTTAAAGAAAAGAGTGACTTATGGTCTTCCACTAGACACAAATGAATTTAGCACATTATCTACTTCGCTACTTCTATCAAAAAAATATCAATATTAAAGTTTTTGAAGAAACCAAAAACTTTTTTTATTTGATTGACAAAAAATAATTAATACTATAGAATAAAAAATTAATTAGGAGAGTATATGACAAAAGAAGAAAGTGTATTAAATTATTACATACTTTGTAACAAACTTAAAAATGTTATTAGAACAGGATGGAAAGATTGGAAAGTTGAAAGAGAAAGAATAGAAAGTATAGCTGAACATATATTTGGAGTTCAAATGTTAGCAATAGCCATGAAATCAGAATACGAGTATGATATTGATATACAAAGAGTTGTATTTATGCTTGCTGTACATGAACTTGGTGAAACTGTTATTGGAGACCTAACTCAATTTCAAATATCAAAAAAAGAAAAAGAAAAAATAGAACGTGAAGCAGTTCATAATATCTTAAGAGGATTATTAGATGGAGAAATTATAGAAGAACTATTTCTAGAATTTGATAAAAGAGAAACTAAAGAAGCAATGTTCGCATATCAATGTGACAAATTAGAATGTGATCTTCAATGCAAATTATATGATCAAGAACATTGTGTAGATTTAAATCATCAAGAAGGAAACAGCGTTACTGAAAATGAAAAAGTAAGTAAACTTTTACATTCAGGCGAATCATGGTCATCAATGTGGCTTAAATTCGGACAACAAACATACCCATATGATGAAAACTTTAGAGCTGTTTCAAACTATGCAATAAATAATCAAATAGAAAGTCAAACATTAAAATTAACACAAAAAAACAACTAAATTAATAGTTGCTTTTTTTATTGTTGAAATTTACTTATATCATCCACTTTAAGAGCAAAATAAGGCTTTTCTTTATTAGTTTCTTTTAAGAATAAAGCAAATGTATCATCAACATAAAAGTTTTTAATTCTTTTATCAGAAGCAGTTGCTTCAAACTTTACATCCATACCAGCTTCACTTTTAACTTTGCCACCCTTTTCATCCAAAGAAAATTTAATACTTTGAATGGCTTTTTCAATAGTATAAATTCCATCTATTGTTTCAATCTCCTTATTCTCAAGTTCAGTATATTCTCTTAAAACATTAAGGTCTATTTTAGGCATCATAAAATTATCATCATTATTAAAATTAGTAGTCTCTTTACCTTTTATATTATTGTATATTTCATCGAATGTTTCACCTTTAGGATTTTTAATAACAATCACTTCATCATTATTTTTAGTTATTAATTTAATTGCAAAATCATTTTCATCATTATAATAATATACTTTAATTTGATCACGAATTTCATCATTCTCTTTTATAATACCAAAATATTCAACATTCTCTGTATCTTTAAATTTATCATTAAATGTATCAAATCTCTTATTAAATTCAAACTCTCTATAAAGCATACTATATAAGAAATATCTATCTATTATATCTTTCCCACTATCAAGAGCATCATTACTCCAGTCAAATTTATCAAGTATATCACTAGTCTGATTAAACTTTTCTTTTATAGCAGTTTCAATTTTATTCTTAAGTTCAAGATTCTTTCTTCCATATATTTTATAATAATAATTATCACTTATATCTTTAGTTGTAAATTCTTCTTTATTTAAATTATCTAAAATGTTTAATTTCTCATCAAACTTAATATCTTCTTTAACTATATCATTTTTAAAATCGTTCCATATTAATTGAAATGTTGGACACCAACTAGTATCAGTACTTACTTTGTCACTTAAAGTTGGTACTACTTCTACCCCTTTTGTTTCCTTTAATTCTTTTTTATCATAAACACTTTTTACATTATCATATAATTTAAAACCAAGAATTCTTATTTCAGTACCAATATCAAAACCATTATCAATTGTTCTATGAACTTTACTTACTTTATAAAGTATACTTTTATATTCAACTGTTCCCCCATCTTTAAGTTGCAATCTTACTGGGATCAGCATAACTACTAAAATAACACAAACTATAATTATTATTTTCTTTTTCATATATTCTCCTTATTATCATTATAAACTATATTATGTTTACTAACAATAAATTATTTAATAATTAACTCTAGTATATTTCTAAATTCATTTATATCTACGTTAGAAGTTTCTACATCAAATTTAATTCCTTTGTAACTAAACACTGTCATATAACTATTTTCATAACTATATATCTTAATGTTTTCGCCATTAATAGTTGTATATTTTTCTCCATTGTCATCAAAGAAATAATCTCTTAAAGGTTCACTATTCTTTGAAAATGCTATATTAATACTTTTATCTTCTGTATAAGTACTAATTATATAATTATTAAGTTTATTATATTTTCCATTATCATCTTTAATATAAAGCCCTTCAACAGTATAACCTTTTAACTCTTTAGAATTAACTAATTTCTTATAAAAACTAAACTCCCTTTCTAATTCTTTTTCATCTACTTTTTTACTAACAGCATCTATCTTCCTAGTAGCCACTACATCTAAATCATTAATATTAAAACTCCCCTTATTATAATTATTAGAACTTTCAATTTTTATATCATTAGTATTATTACCATTAAAAATGAATACACCAATCATTAATACTAAAACACAGGTACACATTCCATATTTTAAATATTTCATATCAATACTCCTTTTATTAACTATATTATTTCTTATATCATCTTTATTTATTTTTTCAGATATAATATTTTTTATTTGCTTATTTGACACACTAATCACCCACCTTTAACTTTAATTCTTTAAGTGTTCTATACAAATAATTTTTAACATTTGATAAAGGTATATTTAAACACTTAGATATTTCTTTTAAATTCATACCTTCATAATAATATAAATATACTATTTTAGATATAATAACAGGTTTCTTCTTTAAATAATTCCATACAATATCAGTATCAAATTTAAGAAAGCAACTTTTTTCTAGATTATAATTAGATGGAATATTTTCATATATTTCATCATCGCTTCTAAAAAAATCTATTATTTTCTGTTTATAATTAAATCTATAATATTTATATATCTTATTCTTAGCTATACCCATTATATATTTCTTGTCTTCTATAACATTAATCTTCTTATAAACTTCCATATATATATTTTGAAGTATATCTTTAACATCATCTATATTAGAACAATTACATACAACATAACGGGAAATATCTTTATATGTTTCATCATATAACTTATCAAATTTTTTAAGGCTTTTTTGATCGACCATTTTATTCACCTCAATAATATAGTTCCTAAAAAGTATTATTTAGTTTCAAATATTTTTATATTTTAAAAGATAGTGATTATTTTTCACTATCCATTCTCATTTTTCTAGAGTAACCTCTATTACCTTCACTTATTAAGTAACTAGCATCACGCTTAATGCATTCATCTATTCTCTCTTTAGTCCAAACCTTATCTTCACTAAGTAAACAAGTTTCTCCCACTACATACATATCATTTAGAGGAACACCATATTTATTTAATGTACTAGCAATAAAGGCAGTCATTTCTTTTACTTCATTTTCTCTAACAAAGAAATCAAATCCTAAATATTCAGGACCTCCACATCTAATATCAACAGGATCATTATAAACTGAATCTACTGATATTTTTTTACATTTAATTTTTTCCATAAAAACCTCCATTACATAGTATTATAGCATAAAAAAGAAAAAAGAATCTAATTCTCTTTATAATTAGATTCATATAAATCAGAGTTTCCATCATCTTCTTGCTCTTTAAATACTATTTCAGGTAAATCACTCTTAGAAGAAAGACCGAAATAATCTAAAAATTCATTAGTTGTTTTATATAAATTTGGTTTACCAATAGAGTCATCCTTACCACATATTTTTATAAAGCCACGAGCAAGTAAACGTCTAACTATTTGAGCACTATTTACTCCTCTTATTTCATCTACTTTAAGTCTTGTTATCGGTTCATTATAAGCTATAACAGCAAGTACTTCTAAAGCAGCATTAGATAGTCCACTACTTTTAGTATCAGTAACTAACTTTTCATAATATTCTCTATGTTCTTCTTTAGTAGTAAGCTTAAATCTATTACCTAAATATGATATTCTAAGTCCCCTATCTGGTTTCTCATAATCCTTTTTTAGTTCCATAAATATTTGTTTAATTTCTTCATTATCAACATCAAGAATATCTTTAATTTCATCTACTGTAACACCTTCGTCACCTACTATAAATAATACTCCTTCTAATATTGCTTTTTTATTCACATCAATCAACTCTTTCTAAGTATATATCACTAAAATTATTATCTTGTTTAATATTAATTTCCCTATTTTTAGCCATTTCTAATACTGATAAGAAAGTAACTACTACATAAGGTTTACTAAAATCATCAAAAAGTTCTATAAAATTAAGTTTTTTATGAACTTTAAGAATATCTCTTATTTTAGCAACTCTTTCTTTAACTGACAACTCTTTTCTAGTAATTTTAGTATTTTTAGGCTTATTATACTCTTGTCTTTCGAGTAACTTTTGAAAAGCATCTAATAAATCAAATATACCAACACTACCATCATTTTCTAGTTTTTCACTTGAATATTGTTTTAAAGATTCTGGTGCTTTAGTATAGTAGTTAGCTCTATTTTCTTCAAGACTTCTAAATACTTCAGTACTTTCTTTATATTTCTTATATTCTATAAGTCTACGTTTTAATTCTTCTTCTGGATTTTCTTCCTCTTCTTTTTCTTCTTCATCTTTTTTATTTGGAAGTAATTTTCTACTTTTCATTTCAATTAATTCAGCAGCCATTACCAAATATTCACTCGCTATATCTAAATTCATTTCAGTCATTTCTTGAATATAATTTAAATATTCTTTTGTAATCTCAGATATTTCAATATCAAATATTTCCATCTTAGATTTTTTAATAAGATGCAGAAGTAAATCAAGTGGACCTTCAAAATCCCCTATTAATAAATTATCCATTATTTACATTCCCATTTCTTTAATTTTTCTTTTTTAATTATCATTGTTTTAGTAGCTGTATTTTTATATAAAGGAATAAATCCATCTGGCAATTTAACCATACTAACACTATATGTTAATTTATTATCTTTATATTCTGTTTTGATACCTGCTTCAGTCATTTTAGTATTTTCACTATCTAATTCTTCTTTATATTTTTTACTCTCATCAGTTTCTTCTACTGGTAAAGTGTAATCTTTAACAATAGTATATGAAACTAATAAATCATTTTCAAATGCATAAGTATTTTCATAATTTAATTTAATACCGTTATTTTCAGTACTATATGAACATACAAGTTTGTATTTCTTAATAAGTTCTTCATCAGTATATTTTATTATTTTAGCAAATTTAGCATCCTCATAAACATCAACATCTAAAGAAATTTTATATTGACTAACTTCATTAGCTTCAACTTTTTTAGGTATAGAGAATAATTCTTTATAAATTATTTCTTTATCATTATTATATAAAACAAGATAATATCCTAAAGAAGCAGTTTCATCTAATTTTTTATCTGATACAAAGCTTAATATTACTTTATTTGTTTCACTAAGAGAAAAGTTATAATATTTTATTCCACCTGTTTTCATATAAGAATCAGGAGTACCTAATTTAATATAACCGTCAACTAAATTATTACTAAGTTCTTCTTCCTTATTATCTTTAATAGTTGGAGAAAAATTAGTATTGAAATATGCTAAGATATCATCAATAAAATATACGCATCCAGCCATTATAAGCAATAAAATAACTATTATAGTATTACTTGTTTTACTTTTTTGAGTGTTTATAACAGCTTGACTAGATATTTCAGAAGCATCTTTTTGTTCTTGAGTAGGTACTGCTACAGAAACATTACTTCCATTTATAGTTGGAACTCCTTCCATAGCTACACTTGCATCTAATTTAACTTCTTCACGAATTCCATTATCGACATTTGTTGGTGTTTCAGGAACTACTGGTGTGTCACTAGCATTCTCAGTAACTTGAGCCATTCCTTCAACAGCTCCAGAAATCGTAGTTTGTACTTCCTTAGAAGGTGCAACTAAAGTAGTTTGTTGTGCCGGTTGTACTTGAGGTTGTTGTACTTGAACTGATTGCGCTTGAGCTGGTTGTACTGACGTTTGCATTACAGGTTGTGCAGTGTTTTGAACTGGTGTTTGTACTGTAGTTTGCACTGGTGCTGATGCAACAGGTTGTGGTTGGATAGTATTTTGAGTTACTGCAATCGGTGTACTTTGAGATGCCACACTAGGAGCAGCAGCTTGTACATTACTTTGCACAGGAGCAACTTGAGATGGTGCTACATTATTTACTACACCACTCGCAGTATTTCCTTGAACAGGCACATTATTAGCACTTTGATTATTAGTTTCTGGATTCATCGATATCACCCTTATTCTTATTTCTAGAAAAATTATACCAAAAAAAATAAGAAATGTCATTCATTTAGAACTAATCTCTTATTTTAAATATCAATGTTACAACAAATGCACAAATTATAGCAAAGCTTATACCACCAGATGCATTCACAAGAACACCTTTAAATAATCCCATAAATCCATATTCAAGATATCCTTCACTAGCACCAGTAACAAGTAAATGTCCAAAATTCATAATCGGAATGCTTGCTCCACCTTTAAAAATGTCTAATAATTTATCATAAATACCAAAGCCAGATAAAATGCACCCTGCTATTACTAAAATAGTATTCATATGTCCTGGTGTAAACTTTGTCTTCTCTAACACATATTGAGAAACAGCACAAACAAATCCACAAAATAGAAACGAAAGAATATATGTCAATCTAACACCTCCAAACTAACTGCATGACTCACTCCTGGCATAGGTATACTTTGATTAGAACTTATAACTGAATGTAATGACCCAGTCCCAACAACCAATATCTTTTTATATTTTTTCATTTCTAAAATATAGTCAAACAAAGTTATAGGAAGACATAAAGGTCCACTTCCTCCGGCATAAATATTTTCTTCACTATATATTATACTTCCAGAATCAACAACATTATTTAATTCAATTTTATATTTCTTTTTATAATACATTTTCATAATCTTAGTTCCATAAACGCCTAAGTCACCAGTAAGAATTAAATCATAATATTTATAACCTCTTCCAGTATCTTCTAAATGATTATGTATAACTTCAGCACAAGAAGGAGCCATAGCACTGCCCATATCATTAGCATCTTTATGATTAGTTTGAGTTACATATCCAAAAGTACCACTTTCAAGTTTAATATTGCTTTTTTCGTTACTTAAAAATACACTAATACTACCACTCAATGTACATGTATTAACCATTTTACGAATAGCACCATATTCAACTGGAAATCTAAATTGTTTTTCACTCACTAGATTATGACCAGATACAGTAACTATAGCATTCATATTTTTATCATCAATTACATTTGCACCAATAATAAGACCTTCTACAAAAGATGCACAAGCTGAATATATAGTACAACTAGGTATTTTGAATTTACTAGATGCTAAACTACTAGCAAGAACTTGATTTTGTAAATCACTATTAATAAGTAAATTGATTTCTTTAGTAACTTTCTTACTTTTTAACATTAAACCTTTAATCGTTGTTTCTTGATATTTACTTTCTGCAAGTTCTATACTTTTTTCATTAAAATAATAGTCATCCATTACTTTATCTGAATTAGACGCAACTATTGGTTTAAACTTAGTAGATGCAAGAAGAGAATATTTATTATTAATATAAACATTATTAAAATAGTATGTCACATTATCACACTCCTTACAAATCCAAATATTACTCCAAAAATAACACCATATAAAATAATACTTCCAGTAAGTTTAAATATTGATGCACCAATTCCTTTAATAAACCCCTCACTCTTAGCATCCATTGCACTACTTGTCATAGTATTAGCAAACCCAGTAGCCGGAACAATAAGTCCACACTTAACTACACTAAGAACTTTATCAAACACACCTAATCCAGTAAGTAAAGAACCTATAAATATAAATGTTGAAAAAGTATAAAATGATGCATCGCTTAAAGATATATCAAATACTTTAAAATAAAATTCGCCCATCATTTGAGCAATAACACCAACTATTCCACCACTTATAAAAGCTATCATTACATTCTTAAATGTACTTTCCTTACCAACAACACTCTTAACTAACTTATCATATTCTTTATTATTCATTATGTCACCTACAAATATTGTTACCAAAAATAACTTTTAAATGCATAAATAT
>CAVIUL010000032.1:0-15722 GCA_963645885.1 bacterium
TTAAGAATTTAGCATATCCATCTTTAACTTCTTTGATTTCATCTTTCTTTGCTTGCTTTTTAACATCTTCTATAAATATAATTTTCATAAGTCACCTCCATACAAACTAATGTATAAATATTATAACATACCTAGTAATAAAAAAAAAGTTGTAAAAATTATTGAAATAGTATATACTTATTTTAGAATAATAATGGAGGTAAACATATATGATTATTTCATTAGAGAAAGCAAGAGAATTTGAAGCGTTAGTTAAACGTGTTCTTATGTCTAAGTATGGTAAGATGTTACCTTCTGATAAGGTTACTTTACTAAATACTACTGAATTTTTGGATGATAGTATTCTTAAAGTTGATCCAAGTGAAGTATATGGTGAAGTAATTAGAAAAGTTGTTGGAAGTATTATAGATGTAACTTGTACTAAAGAATTACATGTCAGCGAAGAAGAAGCTAAAGAAATTATATATGGTGAATATTTAGAAGAGGGATTAATCGAATTCTATTCTAGAAAGATAGCCGAAAAATTTAATTTAAACTTAGAAGATAAACCTGAACTTAAAGATAATTTAGAAATGGTTCAAAAATTATATGAAAAACTTGGTGAAGGTCTTGATGAGAAAGTATTTAATAACAATGCTTTAGAAATATTAGATGCAGCTAAACTTGAAGAATTAGTAACTGAATGTGATAATCAAGCTATCGAATCATATTTAAATAATCTTGCTACTGCAAAAGGTGTTGATGATGTTAAGAAAGATGTTACTCCTATAAATGGTAATGGCGAAGTTCTTGATGAAGAAGGACGAGTACAAATTGTATATTTAAATGGTGTTCAATATGTTAAATATGTAGATAAAGAAGATCAAGTTCATTTAGTTGAATCTAATGATTCTAAACATGTTTCTGAAGTTTATAGAAGAACTATGTTAGGACTTAATCCTGGAGATAAATTAGATGCTGAAGCATTCTTTAAGGAACTTACTTCTTATATACCTGAAACTGATTTAGATGTTAAAGAGGACATTAAAACATCTAGTTTAAATAATGAAGAAGTTAATATGATGAACTTTATTCATAGTAGTAAAGAATTTGAATTAGACGGTAAAGAAGATGTTATTACTCATAGTAGTGATCAAACAATACATGTTATTGAAAATACTAATGATATAGTTGTTACTGATGATAAAGGTGATCACGTAGAATCAACTGTTATAAGTGACGATGAAGAACCTGAAATAAAAGATGATGCTGGAGAAGTAAAACCAGAAGAAGTTCAAGAAGAAGAAAAACTTGATGAAAAGATACTTACCCCTGAAGAATATGAAAAACTATGTATGAAGTTTGCTAATAATGAAGAGTTGACTCTTGAAGAATTAAGAGCTCTTAGAAGAAGTACTCCTGAAGAGATGGTTAAAACTCAAGAAGATAAAGAATTACTAGAGCAAATGAGAGAAGAAGAAAATGAACTTGTTAGAAAAAATGAAGGTCCTGTTCTTTCTTACCCTGGTAAATATAAATATGGAAGTGCTGCTTTTACAAATAAATATTTACTAATATATGTTGTTCTAATTACTATATGTATTGGTTTTATAGTTGGAGCACTATTATTTAAAACTTTCGGAATGAAATAAAAATAGATATATAAATATCTATTTTTTATTGTTTCTTTATACAAAATTCCCATAATGTTTTAGGTTTTTCATATCTATCCATATGTTTTTCTTCTAAAGATAATATTTTGAAGTTTTCAAATAGTTCTTTGAAATCGTCTTCTTCGAAGAACTTTTTATATATTTCACCATCATAATAGAAATTCTTTTCTAATACTTTTGCATTTACTGGTATATGATATTTATCATTAGCTGAGTTTACTCTTCCTATTAAATACCCTCCACTCTTTATTACTCTATATATTTCATTTAATATTTCTTTTGTCTTCCCAGAATCAAAATAATGTAAACATAAGTCTGCGATAATAACATTTATTTCATTATCTTTGAATGGAAGTTTTTCGCTTATATCAAATACACTTGTATTTAGTTCTTTGCGTTCAGTATTTAAAATGTTAATTACTTCAGTTGAAAAATCACAAGCAGTAACATCTTTAAAATCATTATCAAGTAAATAAAGACTTGTATATGCTCTTCCACAACCTAGTTCTATGATTTTGTCACTTTTGTTAAGTAAATGTATATATTTGTCAAACCAATTGTCATATGAAGAAGTGTATTTTAAATGTATTTTATCCCAATATTTATCTAAGTTATTCATATTATCACCTACTATTATTTTATCAAATGATTATATAGTTATCAAACTTGCAATAACAAAACTGTAAACAAAAAAAGATATAGAAAATCTATATCTATTTTTTTAGTTTAATTTTTCTTAATATTTGATCTACGTATTCTTCACCAAGTGAACTATATAGTAGATTGTTTTTATAAGATATTAATCCATAAATAATTGCCCCTACTACTGCGCAAATTAAACATGTAATTATAGAAGTAATTCTTGTTGTGAATAATGGACTTATAAAGTGTTCTAGAATTAGTACTACTACTATCATAGATACTAATGGCAATATTGCTTTTTTCATTATATTTAGTAATTCTTTATATTCAAAATTCATATCTTTCTTTAATTTTCTTAATGATATAGTTAATGATAAACTTGTTCCGATCATTGTTGAAATAATTGCTCCATAGTATGGATAAATTCCAATTTTATCACATAGTATCATAAGAGGTATATCAAGAAGTGCATTTGTTATTAAACCTGTGAATGTACTTATATATATTGTTTTGAATTTATCTAAACTTTGTAGTGTAGTGTTTACTACCATATTAATGTTTCCAAGCATTATTGAGTATGGAAGAAGTCTTAATATTATTCCACCATATTCACTAGCTCCATAGAATATATAATATACTTCATTTGCTAGTAAAGATATACCAATACTCATTGGAAGACCTATTACTATTACCATTGCGATTGATTTTATAAATTGATTATTTATTGCTTTATAATCCTTTTTAACGTAGTTTGATGACATATGTGGAATTATATTTATAGTAAGACCAAATGTTATTGCATTTACTATTAAGCATATTTTAGATGCCCATGTAGCCATTACACTTCCGATTGTTTCTGCTACTTTACCACTATATCCTAAGTATCCAAGTCCTCTAATTATAAGTGATAAATCAGTCATATTATATAGGTCTGTAGTAATTGATACTATCATTAATGGAATACTAAATGAAACTATTTTCTTTAATATTGCTTTATCTGATACTTTGTCTTTTTGATTCTTAGATGGCATATTGAATTCTTTTTTATTTTTGCGAATTTTGACATCTAAATAAATGTATGCAGCTAGGCCAGCTATGAAAGCACCAAATACTGCGATAGCTACTCCAATACTAGTTTTAGCATGGAATACATTTATTGCTAAGTAAGAACCTACTAATATAAAAGCAACTCTTACTACTTGTTCTATTACTTCTCCTGTAGTACTTACTGTTATAAACTTTTGTCCTTGTAAGTATCCACGTTTTACTGCTAAATATGGAACTATTAACAAACAAAAAGAAATACTTCTAATAACTAATACTACATCTTCTATACTGTTACCAGTAGAATCTATATCTCCTATGAATATGTATGCAGCTTGTTTTGCAAAGATAAACATAAGTAAGAATAACACGGTTGATAATACAACCATTATTTTATTTCCTATCTTAAATGTTCTTTCTTTTGCTTCATACATTTCAAGTGTATTATATTCACTTATAATTTTACTTATAGCATGAGGAATACCTATTGTACAAATATTTATTATTAAACTATATACAGTATATGCATAACTATATAAAGCACCACCAAGTTCCCCTACTATAGCATAAAAAGGAATTACATATATAGCACCAAGAAACTTTATTATTAAAAATGAAAGTGATGCAAAAATAGTTCCTTCTATAAATGAATTTTTTTTCATACCTTCTCCTTATACAGTATCATTGCTGAAAAACAATATATTTGTTCATCTCCAAATATTGAAACAGCAGTTCTAAACTGTATATCTATTATATCATAAGTTCCTGATATTAAAAATGCATTTACACTCCTTTCTAAGTCTTTTTCATGATTTTCATCTATTATTTTTACTTTTAACATTTTATTCACCAAGAATAATTTATCATATGTAAAATAAAAATAATGTCGATTTAGACATTATTTTTTATTCTTTTTAGTATCTTTTACTTTTTTTCTTATTTCTTCTAATTTAATTGTATTTGTTTTTTCTATATTACTTTCTGTATTGTATTTATTTAGATAAAGTCCTAGAACAAATACATATGCAAGTCCATAGAACCATAAGAGTAATATAACTATATTGGCAAGATTTCCATATATTAAGTCATATTTAGCTATATTATTTATGTAATATGAGAATACATTTGTTAATAATAACCATGTTATTGTTGTGAATAATGCTCCTTTTGTCATATATTTACTTGGTATATTTTCATCTGGTGCGATTGTGTAAACTAATTTAATGAAGAAATATACGAATATTAATGATACTGGTACTTGTAATATAACATATATTGTATTTACTAACGTTTCATGTTTTGTTAAGAAATCTGTAAATGTTCCGATAAGTGCTAAAATTGATTTACCAAACAATGGAACTATTACTATGAATGCAAATAGTAAAACTATACATAGTGTTAATATTAAAGCTTTTATCATTCTTTTTAGATATGGAGCATTTTCTACTTCAAATATTGTATTACTTGCAAGTATTATTGCATGACATCCATTTGCTGATATTATAAGTCCAAATGCCAATGTAATTACTGAACTTAATGTTATTTGATCAGTAAATATTGGTTGAACTAATTCTACAACACCTGGTGGGAATGTTTCTGTTAAGAAATTTTGTATTATATCTATTGGTAGATTAAATTGTGTAAGGAAAAAGAATATTAATGTTAGCATTGGTATTAAAGCCAAAAAGAATGAGAATGCTAGGTTGCCCGGTAGTACTCCCAATTCTTTTCCAAAAACTAAATTATATATTTCTTTTATCTTTTCTTTCATTACATATTTCCTTTAGATTTTTTTATCATTGCAAGTGAATCATTTATAGCATCATCTATAGTTGTTTGTTCATTAGTAATCATAGCATAACCAATTGATACACTATAATCTTTATTTGGTAATGATGAAATTAATTCACGATTTAATTTATGTATGTATGAACCAACTTTCTTTTCATCATAACCTATTAGATAAATAATAAATTCATCTCCATCAGTTCTCATTATTTCAGAGTTATCTCTTTGTGTTTTAATTAATACACTAGCAACAGCTTTAATTTGATTATCTCCTGCTTCATGACCATATTTATCATTTAGTGTTTTTAATGAATTAATATCAATTACTACGATTGCTTGAGGATATACTTTATTAGAACTCCAGAAGTCAATATTATCATTTAAGTAATTTCTATTTTTTAAATTAGTCATGGCATCAAAATAATATAATCTATCTTCTTTTTTAGTCTTTTTAGTATATAATGTTTTTTTAACAATTCCATAAATTACAAATGAAATTATTAATAATGCCAATACTATCCAAATTAAATTACTCATTATAAAGTTAAATACTCTATTATTTTTTAATGTTTCTATAACACCTACTACACTTTCGTTTTTAACTTCATTTGAACTTAAAGTGCTTAAATAGAAATCAAATAATTTATTAAATGCTTTATTTTCATTATTAAGTAAGAATGAATTATTTAGTTTAACTTTATCAATGTATCTAATACTATAATTTTTAAGATCACTATCTTTATAATAGTCATATACTTCTTTTTCTATGATTATTACAGAATTCTCATCTATATTTTTTAACATTGTTTTAACATTAGCATAATCTTTTATTTCGAATAAGTTTTTACTTGCCATGTTATATTTTAAGTTCATGCTTGATAGCATACTTACTTCACTATTAACTAAGTTATAAAGTGAGTTAACTACTAAGTTATTACTTACATGAGCAATTACTACATATTCAGTTGGACCTAATGTTCTACTACTTGTATAATTATTATTTCCAAGTGAGTAGTAATTTAATACTAAATCAACTTTTTTATTATTTAAAGCATCGCCTAATGCTTTAGTATCATTATATTTTATATATTTATATGTTACACCTGTCATATCAGCAAACTTTGATAAGTATGTATCTGTAAGACCAGTGAAACTTCTTCTAATCATACCTTCATATGGAAGATTATCAATGTATCCTACGATTAAATCATCATTTGTGATTGATTCTCTTTCTATTTCTGTATAATTTTTAGTTGTATAATATAAATTTAAGAAATACTCATTTATTTTTTTATTAGCTGTATTTTCCCATCTATAATAGAATTTTCCAAAGATATTTGAAAGCATTTCATTATTTTCAGGTAAATCTAAACAATAGTAAGAATATAATCCATCCATATGAAATACTATTTCATAATCATTTTTTACTATTTGATCTAAGTATTTATACATTGGAATGATCATATAATCAACCGTATTACTTGTGTAGTCAGATTCTAATCCTTCGAATGTTGTATATGTTTTAATGTTAATATTTTGATATTCTGTTAGATTTCTTTCTATTATTTCTTTGTCAGTACTTATTACACCTAATGTTTTATTTGATAAATCTGATAATTTGTTAATACTATCTTTTTTTCCAATTACTACATAGTGATCTTTATAGATTACTATATCTTCTGAATCTGGTGATGTCTTATTATTTAACTTAACATCAGTATTATCAGTTGTAGTTATATTTATTGAAAGACCTGTATTTTCTTTTAATGCTTTTAGATATTCATAATAAACTCCATCTCCATTATCAGAGAATACTGGTAAATCTTTTTCTACATATATATCTAAAGATTTATCTTTATTATCGTTTATCCATTTCTTTTCTGAATATGAATAATTATTTACTGTACTTGTAATATAGTATAGTGTTGCGAAAAAGCCAACAACTATAAATACAATTAATGTAAATATAATTATTATATTCTTTCTTTTTTTACTACTATTCTTCATATAATCACCAAACTACCTTTAAGCTATTTGCACTTTTAGAACCAAATACTGGGAAGTTTGTATTTTCTTCAGTACCTGAATAAGTTAAAATATATTGAACATCATAATATGTTAAATTCTTTTCACCTACTTTATCTAATGATTTAATAGCTAAATCTTCTGCAGTAGCTACTTTAATTGATTTTGTGAAGTTTATTGTTATATATACAATTTTTCCTTCATTAGTAACAGTTACTTTATCAATTTCTGTATTATCTTTGTATAAGTCTTGTATGTCTTTTTCTAATGTTTTGCTTAATGGATAGTTCTCTATTCCATCTAATCTTTCACCATATTTTGATGAACTTGTTCCTGCATAAAAATATCTATAGAATAGAATTCCTATTGCTAGAAAACAAACTACTAAAATTCCTAGTAAAACCCATAACACCCTATTATCTTGATTACGTCTTACTTTTCCCATATTTTTTAAACACCTTCCTTGGCTTTATACATTATACTATATTTTATTCTATTTTTCCACTATTCCCATTATTTCGAACAATTTTGATTGATTCCATATAGGAATATTTAACTCTATTGCTTTATCTCTTTTGCTTCCAGGAGCTTCTCCTACTAGTACTACATCAGTCTTTTTACTTACTGAATCACTTGTAAGTCCTCCACGTTCTTCAATGAATTCTTTTATTTCGTCACGACTAATATTATCAAATGAACCAGTTATTACAAATCTCTTATCTTTGAAGTTTTCATCTTCAATCATCTTTTTACCATTATATGTCATATTAACACCAAGATTTCTTAGTTCATTAATTTCTTCCATATTCTTTTCATCTTTAAAGTAGTTAACAATGTTTATTGATAATGTTGGTCCAATATCTCTAATAGTCGCTAATTCTTCTTCTGTCGCATCAATAAGTGAATCTATTGAAGTATAATATTTGCATAGAAGTTTTGCTGTTTTTGCTCCAATACCATTTATACCTAATGCGAATAATAGTCTATCAAGTGAATTTTGTTTTGAATCTTCTATATTTTTTAGAATTGCATCTACGCTTTTACTTCCATATCCTTCTAATAATGTTATTTCTTCTTTATGACTACTTAGTTTATAAATATCGCTAAACTTTTTAATGTATCCATAGTTGAAGAAATCTTCCATAATTCTATCTCCAAGTCCTAGAATATTCATAGCACCTCTTGATACAAAGTGAATTAATCCTTCTATTTTACGAGCTGGACAATGAATGTTTTCACAGAAATAATCTACCATTCCATCTTTTTGTACTAAAGTGCTTCCACACATTGGACAATATTTAATCATTTCAAATGGTTTTTCTGTTCCATTTCTTCTTTTTAGTTCTACTCTATCTACTGCTGGAATTACATCTCCTGCTTTATAAATATAAACATAATCTCCTACACGTATATCTTTTTCTATACAATAGTCTGCATTATGAAGTGTCGCTCTACTAATAGTACTTCCCATTACTCTTACTGGTTCAAGTACTGCATTTGGTGTAATTTGTCCAGTTCTACCTACTGTAAATATAATATCAGTTAGTTTAGTAAGTACATGTTCTGGCGGGAACTTATATGCTGTTGCCCATTTTGGTACTTTTGCAGTAAATCCTAATTCTTTTTGTTGAGCTATATCATTTACTTTAATAACAATACCATCTATTTCATATGGAAGAGTTTCTCTTTTTTCTGTCCACTCTTGAATGAAAGATAAAACTTCATCAATATTTTTACATAATCTAATATTTGGATTAACTACAAATCCTAGTTTTTTCATGTACATTAGAGTTTCATAATGAGTTTTAAATGGTGTTTCCGGATAATGATATAAGAATACATCTAATCCTCTACTAGCAGCTACACTTGAATCTAATTGTCTAATTGAACCTGCTGCTGCATTTCTTGGATTTTGAAATACGTTTTCACCTTTTTCTTTTTGACGTTCATTAAGTTTATTAAAACTCTTTTTACTCATGTAGATTTCTCCACGTATATCTAAATCTACTTTTTCTTTTAATACATGTGGAATTGATTTAATAGTTTTAACATTGTGAGTTATGTCTTCTCCAACTACTCCATTACCACGAGTTGCTGCTCTTACAAATACTCCATCTTTATATTCAAGATTGAATGCTAAACCATCTATTTTAAGTTCACATACATATTCATGATTAGGAAATACTTTAGATACTTTTTCGTCAAAATCACGAATTTCTTCTTCGTTAAATACATTACCTAAACTCATCATTGGTACTCTATGAGTAACTTTTTCAAATTCAGAAATTACTTCCCCACCAATTTTTCTTGTAGGTGAATCAAGTCTTACCCATTCTGGATGACTAGACTCTATTCTTATTAATTCTTGCATTAATCTATCGTATTCGGCATCTTCTACGCTTGGTTTATCTAATGTATAATACTCATATGCATATTTATTTAAAAGATCGATTATTTCATTCATTCTGTCCATATAAATCACCTATTATTATTATATAACAATTAATAAATTATATAAAGAAAAATGTTTTTTTGGTAATTAAAAACGACTATTTCTAGTCATTCTTTTTAGGCTTTAATGTTAACTTAGTTTCTTCATTTTCACTTAAAGTTATTATAGGTGTTATTTGCATATCTTTAGTTTGTTCTGTTATATAGTTTTCGTAACTAGAACATGCTTCTAATTTTGCTTTATGTTCAAGTAAAGCTCTTTTATGTTTTAACTTCCAATCATCACTTAATAATGATAAGTCTGATAATTGTTTTTTCCACATTTCACTATTCGCTACTTCTGCTTCCTTTTGAGCTTCCTCAAATGTATCAAATACTTTTTCTACAGTTTGTGTATAACTTGCATTTCCAGTGTAATCTCTAGTTGGTACTGTAGGTGTTTCATCATATCTATATCCATCTTTTATATATAGTTTAAATCTTTCAAATTTTCTAAATGGAAATACTACCTCATGAGTTACTTTTGGTTCAGAACCATGGTAATAACTTACTTTTGTATCTGCTACATAACATTTAGATACTATATATCCTTCAGTTATATCTTCAAAACCATTAATGTAACCTCCACTAACTGTTAATTTTTCTACTGCATATTTAATTGGATAACCTTTTTCCATATATTCCTCCTATGTAATATATAGTCATTATAACATATATTTAAATATTATGCGTTTATATTGTTTTTATCCATTCTTCTATTTCACTAAGTGGTGTTACTAGTTCATCACTATAACTTTCAAATACTATATTTTTTTCGTTTTCTACTTTTGAATTTGGACACATCTTTTTAATTTCTATTAATGTTTTTCCAAGCCATCCTGCATTTGTTGCAAATGGTATAACTCTTTTATTTGATAAATCATTTTCTTTTAAGAAAGTTCTAATAACAGGACATTCTCTGTACCACCATACTGGTGTTCCAATAATTATTGTATCGTAATCATCAAGATTAATATTAATATCTTGATATTCTCTTAAATGTTCACCACCTTCTTTTCTCTGTTCTTCGTCTACTACTGTTTGATAATCTTTACTATATGGAACTTTTGGTATAAGTTCTAAAATATCGCAATTTAATTTATCTTTAATTAAATTTGCAATTTTCTTTGTATTTCCAGTGTATGAATAATACACTATTAATTTTTTATTCATTTTGTTCTCCTGTTCCTTTATTACTTGATTTGCCCATCTTCTAAAGATGATACCATTTTGTGATTTAACACGATAGCCAACACTTATAATCATATCCAAATTATAGTAATCAACTTGATATGTTTTACCGTCTTTTGCAGTTGTTGCAAAATTTGTAACAACTGAATTATCTAGTTCTTCTTCCATAACATTTTTAATATGTCGAAAAATAACATATTTATCTCTACCAAAAAGTTTAGCCATTTGGTCTAAAGATAGCCATACTGTTTCATCCTTCATATTAACTTCTAGTTTAACACTTTGATTTTCAAATAATATTATTTCATTTTTCATAATTTTGTCCTCCTATTATTATAGTTAGACATACTTTATGAAATACTTCTTTTTTATTACTTTTTAAGATAATTTATTATACTCTTCATCAGTTACTGGTTCACACCATTCATTAGATGTATTTTCTCCTGGAACTTCTACTGCGATATGACTAAACCACGAATCTTTCTTAGCTCCATGCCAATGCTTTACATTTGCTGGTATTGTTATTACTTTTCCAGGTTCAAGACTAACTGCTTCTTTGCCTTCTTCTTGATACCAGCCACTACCCGCAGTGCATATTAATATTTGACCTCCACCTTTAGATGCATGATGAATATGCCAATTATTTCTACAAGATGGCTCAAATGTTACATTTGCCATAAATACTGTTTCTTTTGGATTAGTAAGTGGATTTAAATAACTTTTACCTATAAAATATTGTGCATAATTTACATTTTCTTCTCCTAAACCAAATACATTTTCTTTATCGAATTCTTCTTTATTCATCTTTGTATACCTCCTTAGCTAAGTTGAATACTGCCCAACCTTTTGGCCAACCAGTATAAAATGCTGTATGTGTTATGATACCCGCCATTTCTTCTTTTGTTACACCATTCTTTTTAGCATTCTCTAAATGATATTTTAATGAACTATCAGTTATACCTGAAGACATTAATGCTACTACAGTAATAATGCATCTAGTTTTTAAATCAATTGAATTATCATTCCAGTTTTCATCAAAAAGAATATCATCATTATAATGTGCGAATGCAGGAGCAAAATCTCCAAGTGCATCTCTTCCAGCAGTTTGTTTTATCATTCTAACCATCCCTTTATTTCTTCTTCATCTATTCTATTTAAAGTTTTACCACTAACAAAATTAATATTTGGGTATTTCTCTTTCATATGTTTTAAACTTCCTGCTACTGTTGAGCCACCTGAAGTTACATATACATAAACATTTTTATTTGTTAAATCATTTTCTTCTATAAATGTGTCAATAATAGTTGGTTCTTTATACCACCATACTGGAAATCCAATTATTACATTTTTATAATCACTAATATTTTCTAATTTATTTTTAACTTCTGGTCTCGAATTCTCATCTTCCATTTCAATAGTTGACCTACTTTGCTTATTAGTCCAATCTAAGTCTTCACTTGTATACTTTTGTACAGGTTCGATTTCAAATAAATCTCCATTTAAAATTTTTGATAATTCTTCAGCTATTCTTTTTGTTGTTCCTGTTGCTGAAAAATAACATATTACACTTTTATCCATAATTCACTCTCCTATTTTAATATTTTATCTGTCCATTCTTTTATTTCGCTTTCACTAGCACTAGATGAGAATCTATGTCCATCTAACCAGTTACCAGTATTTGCTAATTTTTCTAAGTTCTTACCACTATTTCCCAGAGAACTTGATGCTGAAGTACAGAATGGTATAACTGTTTTACCTGTAAAGTCATTTGCCTTTACAAAAGTATTTACAGGCCATGCTGCAATACCCCACCATATAGGATATCCAATTAATACAGTATCATAACTATCGAAGTTATTTACAGTAGTAGTTTTTAGTTCTACATTTCTTAGTGACTCATCATTATGTTCTTTTGATACTCTTGAATTAGAATCGCTATAATTTAAGTCTTCACTAGTGTATTCTTCTTTTGATTCAATTACAAAAATATCTGCATTTAGATTTTTTGCTATTTGTTTTGCTACATTATCAGTATGTCCTTGTGCTGAATAATATACCACTAAAACTTTACTATCTTTTTTGATTTCATTGTTTTCATTTTTTATATCGATTTGTCTTTTAATATATATTGCTCCATAGACAATCAATATAATAGCAGAAACAATAATTATTCCTATTAGTATTTTCTTTTTCATAATTATCCTCTCCTTTTAATATTTATACTTTAATTATAAATGCCGTGTGTTACTTCCGGTCAATACTTTTTAATAAAAAATCGTTAAATGTGTAAATATGTGTATAGCAAAATAAAAAGCAAAACTTAATCGTCTCGCCTTTTTAGTTTATAGAAAGTTCTACATACTCTTTTATCCATTCTTCTAACTTAGTTGCATCTTGATATTTATCAAAATCATCATCAGAGTTAGGATCTAGGTATGTTACTATCTTACCTTCTTTTACAATAATTATTGATGGTGCATATTTTATTTTCTTATAAAACTCTGTATTCTTGAATTCTTCAAAACTAATTGATAGAAAATCTATTTTATATTTACTCATAAATTCTTTAAATACATCTTCACATGGAATACTAAATGCACAATAGTTATTATATGTATATAAAATATAATTTTCGTTATCTAACTCAGATAAGTCATCACTTTTAACTTTTATGAATTCACCAGCATTATAATATTTTTTATCTAAAGAGAATTTCTCTATAGTTTTATTACATCCTGTAGTAAAAATTATTAACATACAAATTATTAAATAATATATTTTCTTCATTATTTTATTTCTGTTAAATTATCAAAATCTATATCATGATAATTTACTTTCCAAAAATCATATGTTGTTTTGTTGTTTTCTTCTTTTTTGATTTGTACATTATTTTTACCACTATAATACCAATATCCACCTATATTATATATTTTGTTTTCATCCCATCCAAGTGATACTAGTAGATTCTTTGTCATGCCAGCGTATCCTCCACCACCACACATTAAGAATATATTCTTATCTTTTGGGAATAGATATTCTAATATTTCCATAGATTCTTTATAGTTAGCTTTATAAGTTCCATCTTCTTGTTCTGTGAATAATGTTTTACCAGTATAACTTTTTCCGACTGCTTCAGGTAGCCCTTTTACTTCTGTTAAATATGGATATGGTACAACTTCGAAACCTTTTACTGTTCCTGAAAGATGTGAGTCACCACCTATTGCTTCATAGTTTCCTGGGTCAACTAACATTCTCATATCTCTATATACCGAATCACTACGATTTAAATATTTATCTATTGTTTCTTCATTAATGTTTTTATCGATTCCGAATTGTCCTCTTTCTCCACCTGTTACTTCTGGAGTTGGTAACTTAGTTAATCTTTCACTCGAAAAAGTTTTGCTTAGTACTATTCCAAGTAATAAACCAACTATTAAACCTACAACTATTGATATTGTTATTTTTAAATTATTTTTCATGTTTTCCTCCTCATGCATTAAATTTAACATATCAATATTATAATTCATATAACTTTAAAGTTGAGTTAACTAAACAATTGGTTTAGTTTTCAGTTTGATTAGAAATACATGTACCGTTATGATCTTTAAAATAGTCTTCTATACGTGCGATTGCTTTATTAGCATCATCAACTCTTTCAATATCTGTATGATTACTTATAAATGCATCTCCTCCAGCATTTATTATTTGATAATTTTTGTTATATTCTACTGAATATACATAATCTTCATTATCAAGCGTGCATTTTATTTCATATTTTCCAACTACTGTATTATCTCTTAACCCATCGTTATTTATACTAAAGATTATTATAAGAAATATCATTAATAATACAAATGCTATTATAAGTATTCCAAATGCTTTTAATATATTTATAATGATTCCAGCTAACTTTTCAGTGTTACTTACCTTTTCAACTATAATACTATTTAAATCATTGCTGACTAATTCATCCAAACTTACTTTAAAAATATTTGATAATGTTTTAGCTTGAGTAATATCTGGTGAGGTTTCTTCAAGTTCCCACTTAGATATTGTTTGTCTAGTAACACCTACTTTCTCAGCTAATTCTTCTTGTGACATATTATTTTTCTTTCTTAATGTCATTATTTTATTTCCTAAATTCATATTATTTCTCCTTTTCAATATAAGAATACTTTTTTATATCAAAAATATCTATCAATTATAGTTTGAACTTTCGCAATAATTGTTAACATTTAATTAACAATTATTTTTTTACAAAGTTATTCAATATATATTGCTTCTAAAAGATACTATCTTTATAGTTATATTAAATCAACCACTTGTAATATTTTAACACAATATTCCTTAATACCTCTAAAAACTTGAGATTATATGGTAAAATATTTATAGAAGTTTGATGTTAGGAGTTGATTAGATGAGTAAAACTAAAATAGAACAAAAGGCAATTAGCAAAATTAGAAATATAATCGATGATATTGAATTATTTACTTATCATTTTAACGAAATGGATAAAGATATTTCATGGGATGGAAATATTAATTTGTATCATGGAGATGTTGACAAAAAAGAAAATTTTGACTCATCTATAGATGTTCAAATAAAAGGAAGAACTACACCAAATAAAAAGTTAAATAACAAGCATAGATTTTCTTTAGATAAAACAGATTTAGAAAATTATTTAAAAAAAGATGGAACAATTTTATTGTTATGTTTATTTAAAGATGATGGCAGTGAATATAAAACTTATTATGCAAAATTATTACCATATAATATCAGAAAAATGTTAAAGCAATATTCGTCTCCAAAAATTAAAATTGACATGAAAGAAATTAAATCCTCTTCTCATTTTGAAAATATATGTAGAAATTTTAATATTGATAAAAATAT
>CAVIUL010000033.1:0-15566 GCA_963645885.1 bacterium
ATATAAATATAACAAATTTATATTAGAACGATATATAAACGATTATAATTTTAAAAAAACAATAATAGTATCAAGCATATATAAATTCAAAAGAGATAAGAAACATATTATAAATAGTACTTTTGAACGTGATTTTTTATGTAAATTATTTGACACAACTAAATAAATATGCTAAAATATCCATGTTTGTAGAAATCTTTCTCTACAACCGCATTGAGAAGGTCAACAAAAAAGAGTAATCTTACCTTAAGAGCGAGTCTTATTGAAGGAGGAATAAAATGAAAGCAATATTCGTAACTGGTGGAAAACAATATATGGTTGAAGAAGGACAAGAACTATATATTGAAAAACTAGACAATGAAGTAGAATCAGAAGTTGTTTTTGATGAAGTTTTATATGTTGATGGTAAAGTAGGTACTCCTACTGTTAAAGGAGCTAAGGTTGTTGCTAAAGTGTTAAAACACGGAAAGCAAAAAAAGATTTTAGTATTTAAATATAAACCAAAGAAAAAATATAGAAAAACTCAAGGACATAGACAACCTTATACTAAAATTCTTATCAAATCTATTACTAAGTAATGATTAGAGTAGAAATAAATAAGAAAAATAATGTCATTGAAAGTATCCATTGTATAGGTCATGCAGGATATGCAGATTACGGAAAAGATATAGTTTGTGCATCTTTTAGTACAATGATCATTACAACAATAAATGCAATACTTGAATTTGACAAAGAAGCTATTAGTTATACTGATACTAATGATTTAAAGATTATTAATATTAAGAAAGATAATATAACAAATGGCCTACTTAATAACTTGGTTAATATGATATATGAACTAAGGGAAAATTATGACAAAAATATTAAAGTTAAGGAGGAAAACCAAGATGTTTAAAATGAATTTAAATATACAATTATTCGCATCTAAAAAAGGTGTTGGTTCTACAAAGAATGGTAGAGATTCTGCTGGTCGTAGATTAGGAGCTAAACTTAGTGATGGACAAGTTGCTAAAGCTGGAGCTATTATCTATCGTCAAAGAGGAACTAAAATTTATCCAGGTACTAACGTAGGTATGGGTAAAGATCATACTTTATATGCTAAAGTTAGCGGAAATGTAAAGTTTGAAAGAAAAGGAAAAGATAAAAAACAAGTTAGTGTTTATGAGAACTAGTAATAGTTCTTTTTTTTATTAGTTTGTTATGTTATAATACGAACCTAGTAGGTGATATTATGTTATACAAAGGGAAACTAATACCATTAAGTTCAATACTAGATGAAAAAGTAAAATTAAGATATGGATGGCAAGAAGAGAAAATTGAAAAGGATAATGGAAAAGAATTTCATAATATAGATTCAAAAAGTAATAGACAATTAGCTAAATACTTAGGAAGTATACTTGATAAATTAGAAAATAAAGAATCTTTTGAAATAACAGACCCTTCAATAATAAAGATATTGGATAAAGAATATAAGGACTTATCTTGTAAATGGTGGGCTGAGGAAGCATATGGCTCTATAATATATGAAAGAGTAGTAGATGGGGATGGTAACATATATGGAAAAGAAGTATTAACTGGCTCCTTATTTCCATTAGACGAAGAAGCAGATAAATTAAGTGGATACAAAGAATACGAAATACAAAAAAGTTCGAATTACTATTATGGCAGTGATTTCGTATTAATTATCAGACAAAGATATAAACACCAAAACTTTGCAAGAATAACAACAATAACAGCAAGTAACAGAGTGGCATCCCCAAACGAAGTAGATGATTATAAAACTCAATATACTACTGGTTTTAGACATGAAAAGAAAAAAGCAGCACTTCTAAGAAGAATAACAGAATTTTCTAAAACAAACACTTTATTAGATGAAGTAGAGGTGTTTTCTATAAAACCAAAAAAGAAAGAGAAAAAAGAAAGAGAAACACAAGCAAGTATTACTAAGTCAATGGAAAATATTGAATTTCTAATACAAAGACTTAAAAAGATAAACCTAGCAAAAGCAGAAGAATTTAGCAAGAAATATGAGGCTGCTTTAAGTGAAGAAGATATACTTAGCAAAAGTAATATTTCTATTGGTACTCTTATAAAGTTAGAAGCAGAACTAGAGTTCGAACTAATGTTTACTAAAGGAGAAAATACTACATTAAGTGATAAACTTGATGAATTAAAAAGAGAATATTTAATGCATTTCGCAACAGATAGCGAAGAAAAAACTAAAATAACTTTAGATGAACTAGATAAACTAATGGAACTATTCTTAAAAACCAAAGATGAATATAGTGTACTAGAACAAAGAAGAATACTAAGAAATTTTGCAAGTGTATACGCTCTAGAAGTAAAAGAAAACGAGAGTGAAGTTACAAAAGAAAGACTAGAAGATAGTTACTTTGACGACTTAAAGAAATCAATAATGTTATTTATAAATGCATTAATAGAAAGTGGGTATGTAAAAAACAACATGATTGTTGAGCTTTCAAAAGAAGGAACAACTGAAGAAATATTGGAACTTATTAGAAGCTTAGAATTTAATAAACTTTCTAAAGAACAAGCGCAAGAATTAAAATTAACAATATAAGAACTAGAAATAGTTCTTTATTTTTTGTACAATATTATTGGTGAAGTATATGAAAAATAAACCAAGTATAATAGAAATAACGAATTATTTAATAAATTTTATAAATAGTAGTTCACTTTTAATATTTATCACATTATTACTAATATCAAATCTATTTTTAAATATATATGTAGATATCTATATAATAATGATTATCTTAATACTTTTTATAATTAATTTACTAACAATAAATAAGTATTTAAAAAAGTATAAAGAAAATACTAATACAAAAATAGAGATTACAAGTAGTGACTCAAGATATTTAGAATATTTTGAAAAGAACTATATAAGAAGCAAATACTTCAGTATTGTTTATATCATTATATTTATTATTTCTTTATTATTTATGATGTTTACTATTAGTAAAGGAAGAATATTCACTATATCATCAGTTATTATAATGATACTTATGTTAACTCTTTTTATAAGAAAGATTTTACTTAGAAAGAACTATAAAAAAATAAATGTATCTATAAAAGATATTAAAGAAAAACAAATATCAAAGAAAAACATAATATTAAAAACAATACTAAGAAGTGTATTAAATGTAATAGTTATGACTTCAATATATGGCTTTTATAATAACGCATGGTATGCATCGTGGTTAATTGCGGTAGCTGTATCAGCCGTAATAATTCTAAAAATATTAATTAACAACCCATGTAATGAATTTTATATAATTAAAAAGAAAAGAATAACTACCAAAGTATTAAATATATTATTGTTTATCTTAGTAGTTGTTGGCATTATTGCTTCTTTTATAATAGCTCCACCGTTCTTGATGGACTATATAAATAATGTAAAAGAAGTAGAACATAAAGAATATAAAATAGAGTTTGAAGATAATAAATATAAGATTTATAAAAATGATACTAGTGACTTTAAAGTACTTCAACTATCAGATATACATATAGGTGGAAGTTATACAACTATGAATAAAGATATAAAAGCTATGGATGCAGTTAAAGCACTAGTAAACGAAACTAAACCAGATTTTATAATAATAACTGGAGACTTAGTTTATCCAATCGCAGTTCAAACCTTCACATGGAATAACAGAAGATCATTCTTTCAACTTGGTTACTTTATGAGTAGTCTTGGCATTCCTTGGACATTTGTTTATGGTAATCATGACACAGAACGTTTAGCAACATCAAACATAAATAACTTAGAATATAAAGTATTAGAGACATTCAAACTAGATAATAAATACTACAAAGGTGGAAAACTACTTTATTATAATGAAAATAATAAAATAGATGGTAGAAGTAATATGGTAATAGAACTAATAAATAATGACAATAAGATAAACACAGTATTCTATCTATTAGATTCAAATTCATATATAAATAATAACTTTAACAATTATGACTTCGTCCACGAAAATCAAGTAGAGTGGTATAAAGAAAAAGTAGCTGAAATAGGGAATAATATCTCATCTATGATGTTCTTACACATTCCTCTTCCTGAAACAAAAGAAGCAATTGAAAAGTATAACAATGGTAGTAAAGATGTTAAATATTATTTTGGAGAAGCAAATGAAGATGTATGCACCACTAAAAACGATTCAACCTTATTTGATACAGTAACATCTCTTGGAAGCACTAAAGCAATATTCTATGGGCATGATCACTACAACAACATATCACTAGAATATAAAGGTGTTAGACTTACATATGGTATGAGCATAGATTATCTAGCAAGCCCTGGAATAGAAAACAAAACTGAACAACGAGGCGCAACACTAATAACTATTAAAAATGATAGTTCATTTGATATAAAACAAGTAAAACTAAATGATATAAAGATAGGTAAATAATGTAACTAAAAAACACTATAATTCATACCATATTAATGAATAGAAATAAAGGAGTGGATTATATGTGTAATAATAATAACGACAATAACAATTGCAATAAATGTGATAATTGTATAATGGAAATCCTACAAGTTATTAATGTTTTACAATCTAATGCTTGCCCAGATAGTTGTTTACTTTCATGCGACAGACCTGCATTAGGCGGAGGAACAAACTGTGTTATTTGTAACACTCGTCCAATAATGCTATATACTTGTGCTGGAAATGGAACACCATTTAGTATGCCTGTAAGTAGAAGTGAAACAGATACGACTAGCAGTGTATTTAGAGTTGAAAAAATAGATGGATGCTGTTGTACATTTAGAGTACTTGCTGCTAATCCAGATACTACATCACTTTATCCATATGTAAGTACAGAATCATTATTCACAATGGATTGCAATTGCTTATGCGCAATAAGATGCTTAAATGATACATACGTAGAATGCTTATAGAGTTCTTAAATGAACTCTTTTTAATTGTCTTGACAAACTAATTTTAAATGTATAATATTATTTAAAGGGAAAGACATAATATAAAATAAAGGAGAAATATGAAGAATCTAGTAATCGTAGAAAGTCCAAGTAAAAGTAAAACAATAGAAAAATATTTAGGAAAAGATTATAAAGTATTATCTTCTAAAGGACATATCCGTGACTTAGCAACAACTGGTAAATATGGTCTAGGTGTAGACTTAGAAGATAATTTTAAACCAAATTATAAATTAATGCCTGGTAAAACTAAACTAGTTAGTGAATTAAAAAAGGAAGTTAAATCTAGTGATAATGTTATACTAGCAACCGACCCAGACCGTGAAGGAGAAGCAATTAGTTGGCATTTAAAAGAAGCACTTGACATAAAAAATGATAATTATAGTAGAGTAGTATTTAATGAAATAACTGAGCCTGCTATAAAAGAAGCTTTTACTCATCCTAGAAAGATTGATATAGAACTAGTACATAGTCAAGAATCAAGAAGAATACTTGATAGAATCATAGGATTTAGATTAAGTAAATTAATGCAATCTAAAACAGATGGCAAAAGTGCCGGTAGAGTACAAAGCGTAGCATTAAAACTTATAGTTGATAGAGAACGTGAAATTGAAGCATTTGTTCCTGAAGAATATTATACAATCGAAGCAGACTTTAAAGATTTCAAAGCTGAACTAAAAAAATATAAAGGAAAAGATATAGAAGTAAAATCTTCAAAAGAAGCAGATGATATTATAGCGTCACTTTCAAATGCTTATAATATTGCTTCAGTAGATAAAAAACTAAAAAATAAGCAAAGTAAGTTACCATTTACAACAAGTACACTTACTCAAATGGCGTCAACTCGTCTAGGATATCCTGCATCAAAAACAATGAGTATAGCTCAAAAGTTATATGAAGGAATCTCTTTAGGAAATGAAACAGTCGGTTTAATTTCTTATATGAGAACAGACTCAATAAGATTATCTGATTTATTTGTAAATGATACTGAAAAATATATAGAAAAGAATTATGGCAAAGAATATGTAGGCTACAAGAAAAAATCTAAAAAAACAGAAAATGTACAAGATGCTCACGAAGCAATTAGACCAACAAGTATTTTAAGAACACCAGAGTCAGTAAAAAAATACTTAAAACCAGATGAATTTAAACTTTATAATTTAATTTATATAAGAACACTTAGTTCTCTAATGGCTGATGCTAAAGTAGAAGCAACTAGTGTAGACTTAGAAAATAACGATTATATCTTTAGAGCAAATGGATCAGTATTAGTATTTGATGGATACTTAAAAGTATATAAAGATTTTGAAGATTCAGAAGATACAATACTTCCAGACTTTGCAAACTATAAATCAAAAGTAATAGTTGCATCTAAAGTAGATAAGATACAACACTTCACAGAACCAAAATCTAGATACACAGAAGCAAAATTGATCGCAGAATTAGAAAAACTAGGTATTGGAAGACCAAGTACATACGCTAAAATAATAAGCGTCTTAGAAGAAAGAAAATACGTAAGTTTAAAAGATAAAAAATTCTATCCAACAGAGATAGGTATTATAGTTACAGATAAACTTCAAGAATTCTTTTCATCAATCATAAATGTAAATTATACAGCTAATATGGAAACTGAGTTAGATGAAATAGCTGATGGAAAACTAGTATGGTACACAGTACTTGATAAATTCTATAAAGACTTTGAACCATTACTTCAAAAAGCATTTAAAGAAATGGAAAAAGAAGCGCCTGAAGAAACAGGAGAAACTTGTCCTGAATGTGGAAACCCACTAGTAATTAGAAAAGGCAAATATGGTAAGTTTACTGCTTGTTCTAATTATCCAGAATGTAAATACATCAAGAAAGAAGAAAAAGAAGAACCAGTTGAAACTGGAGAAACTTGTCCAGAGTGCGGAAGTAAGATGGTAGTTAGAAAAGGTAAGTATGGTGAATTTACAGCATGCTCAAATTATCCAAAATGCAAATATATCAAACAGGAAGAACCAAAAGAGTTAGAAGAAACATGTCCAGAGTGTGGCAATAAACTAGTTGAAAGAAAAGGCAGATATGGTAAATTCATAGCATGTTCAAACTATCCAAAGTGTAAGTATATTAAGAAAAACAAGGAATAAAGGTATATAAAGGCTAGAAATACACGATTTTTAGCCTTTTTCTATGATAATTATGTAAAAAAAGCATCAATTTGCTTGCAATTTACATGAGTTATGCTACAATTAATATGTAAGCATCGTACGAAAAATATATGCGATGCCGAAGTAGAAAAAATGGGAGGTAATTTACGATGAGTAAAACTGAATTAGTAGAATTCGTTGCTGCTAAAGCCGGATTAACTAAAGCTGATGCACAAAGAGCATTAGAAGCTACAATTGAAGGAATCACAACTGGACTTAAAAAAGAAGGAAAAGTTGCCTTAGTAGGATTTGGAACTTTCACTGCTAAACAAAGAGCAGCAAGAGATGGAATCAATCCATTAACTAAAGAACCAATGAAAATTCCTGCAACTGTTGCAGCATCATTTAAAGCTGGAAGCAAATTAAAAGAAGCTTTAAATTAATTAAAAAGCCTTAGGGCTTTTTTTATTGGAAAAAAATACTTATTGTGTTAAAATAAATTATATGAAAGAGATAATGGATAAAATAACTGAAGAGGGTTTTGAATGTTATATAGTAGGTGGATATGTACGTGATTATCTATTAGGATATAATTCTAAAGATATAGATATATGCACAAATGCTAAAGTCGAAGATATAATTAAAATCTTTAAAGATAGTGGAAAGGCTAATAGAAATTACTTTAGTTACCATATCAAAGATGGTGAATATACATACGATATTACATCTTACAGAAAAGAGTTAGAATATAAAAAAAATAAACCTGTAAAATTAGAATATGCTAAAGATCTAAAAACAGATTTATTAAGAAGAGACTTTACTATTAATACATTCGCATTAGATAATAATGGAAAGTTAATAGATATGCTGGGTGCTAAAGAAGACTTAGATAATAGAATAATTAAAGTGGTTGGAAACACTGAAGAAAAATTATTAGAAGACAAAACTAGAATTATAAGAGCAATAAGATTTTCATGTACCTTAGACTTCGAATTAGACGATGAAATTAAGTCATTTTTAAAAACAAATGGAAAAGTATTAAACCAAATACCTAAAGAATATATAAGAAAAGAACTAGACAAGATATTTGAATCAAATCACTATGATAAATTTTTTGATTTAGTAAATAAATATGATATAGGTAAGTATTTAAATATTAAATTCGGAGAAATACGTAAATCTTATGATAAATATGGTGTATGGGCTCAAATAGAGACAACACTACCATTTTCTAATAGTGAAAAGACAATAACAGCATATATTTCAAATATTATAAAAAAAGGTTCAATTAATACTGGAGAATTAATTATATATAGTGATATAATAACAAAGAACGCAAGTTATATACTAGGATTAGATGAATCAGTAAATTCATTTGAGGAAATCGGAAAACTACATAGTGTTATTGATATGGATATTACACCACAAGAAATCGCAAAATTCGTAGATGTAAGATATGTAAAAAAAGTATATAAATATATAGAAAGAAAAATAATGACTGGAGAGTTATCTAATGATAACAATACTATAAAAGAATATCTAAAAAAGATAAATTTAAAAGATATATTAAAGGAAACAGATTATGAGTGATTTAAGAAATATATTTACAAGTAAAGATTTTATAATAAATTCTAATGTTATTAAATGCATAAGTAATATAGACATAACATTAGATGAGTTTTTGCTTGTATTATATTTCATTAATGTTTCTTCATACTTAGATACTAAAGATATTCAAGATAAACTTGGATTTACTGAAGAAAAAGCTTTTAATACATTTACTAGCTTAATAAATAAAAAATATATAGAAATGATAGTATCTAATAAAAATGGAGAAGTAATTGAAAAAATAAGTTTAGATCCTTTATATGATAGATTAGCTCTTAATAAAAAAACTGAAGAACCAAGTAATGACATATATGCATTATTTGAGAGTGAGTTAGGTAGAACTCTATCATCATTTGAATATGAAATAATAAATAAATGGATAGAAAATGGAATACCAGAAACTACAATAAAAGGAGCTTTAAAAGAAGCAATTCTAAATAATGTAAGGAACTTTAAGTATATTGATAAAATAGTTTATGAATGGTCTAAAAATGGTGTTAAAAAACAAATTAAAGAAGAAAAAACAAATAATGAATTATTTGATTATGATTGGTTAGATGATAATGAATAAAGAAAGAATAATAAATTATTTAGATGAACTATTTATAAATCCAAAATGTGAACTTGAATATACTAAAGATTATGAATTATTACTATCAGTAATGTTATCAGCACAAACAACTGATAAAAGTGTAAATAAAGCAACAAAAGAATTATATAAGAAATATGACTCATTAGATAAATTAAAAACTTTATCAGTACAAGAAATAGATAATTATATTAAAAGTCTAGGTTTTCATAAAACAAAGGCTTCAAACTTTAAATATATAGTAGATGAAATATCAAAAATTGGTTATGTACCAGATAATAGAGAATACTTAGAATCACTAAAAGGAGTAGGTAGAAAGACAGCAAGTGTTGTACTTGGAGAACTATTTGATATTCCGTCTTTCGCAGTAGATACTCATGTATATAGAGTTTCTAAAAGACTAGGTATAACAAATAGTAAAGATGATGTATTAAAAACAGAAGTAAAACTTAAAAAGTACTTTGATGAAAAAGATTGGAATAGAATAAACTCACAACTAGTACTTTTTGGAAGATATCATTGTAAAAGTAAAAATCCTAATTGTGAGTCTTGTAAATTAAGAGATATATGCAAAGAAAAAATTCCTAATAAATAGGAATTTTTTTATTGAACTAATACAGTTTGAACTTTTGTTTTAGTAGTATTAACACCATTATATGTAAATGTAATAGTATAAGTAACTTTATATGTACCAGCTTCTTTAGTTATATCACTAGAAGAAATACTTGTACTAGCACCATTCTTAGTTATTGATGTAACACCAACTTTTAAATTAGTAACACTAGATTTAATATTAGTACCATTAAGTGTAATACTTTCAATAGCACTTGTTCCAAGAACATTATAAGTATCATTTACTTTTAAAGATGTTGATAATCCTAACATTGAAACTTCATAGTTATTAGTAACAGGAGTATCAGGAGTATTAGGACTAGAACTAAATAATATCTTTATACCATCAGAAGCATTACTTCTAAATATTGAGTAAGCACTCTTAATAATAACTCCGTCATAAGTTCCAGGATAATTATTCAAATCAATTGTATAGTTAGTATTTTCTGTCCATCCAACATAAGTTGATGATGAACCAGATGTTAAGTATATCAAGAATCCGAATTTACCAATCTTACTATTATTATAGCTAATACGTTTATTTAAATATTTTTGAGCCCAAATTGTATATCCAGTATTAAAGTAATTTGTTAAGTAATCAGTACTTATTGCATCAGGAGTTCCAGGAGATTCCCAAGAAAGATTTAATGAATTACCATTTAATGAATAAGTATAATTTGAAGGATCGCTTAACTTACTAAATCTTGTTGATGTTTCGCTTGGCTCAGTACCATTTATAAATAAATAACTCTTTCTTAAATCTTTTGGAGTATAAGCACTAGGCTTTTGAGCAGGTATAGTTTCAAGTTCTACTTCAACGCTACTTATACCACCTGGATTTTTAAATTTAACATTCTTGTCATGAATTTTATTATTTATTTCTGCTTGTATTTTCTTACGTTCAGTAATAGCAGGACCATTTGTTAAATAATGTTTATTTTTAACAGCATCAGCAGTTAACCATTCAGGATATCCATACCAAATTGCTACACTATAATTAGCAGAGAAGGTAGCTGTCCATGCATCTGGTATTACAGAACTACTAAGTCCATATTTTTTAAGTAAAGTTGTATCATATGAAGTAGTTCCTGTCTTAGATGCTAATTGAGTACCAGATACTTTAACTGTTGAAGGAGTAACACCTTGTAATACTGTAGAAATTAAATATGCTGTTTGAGGTTTCATAACTCTTTCACGAGTAACATCTTGTACATATTCATCACCAGTTTCAGTATAAACTATCTTAGTAAATGAATAAGGTTCTGTATAATATCCACCTGAACCAAATGAAGAATAAGCAGCAGCTAATTGAACAGGACTAACACCATTAAATGCACCAATTGAATAAGACTCAGGAAGAGTAGTTACACCTTCTGGCGGATTTATTCCAATTGATGTAATAAACTTAACTTTTTCATCATTACTTGTTAATTTAAATGCTTGTAAAGCACATGTATTCATAGATTTAACTAAACAATCTCTCATACTCATAAATCCTGAATAACTGTGATTGAAGTTTCTCATTGTACCGCTACCATAAGGAGTTTCATCATCAATGAATGGACCATAAGTACTTAAGTTAGTATATTCAATAGCAGGGCCGTAATCTATGATTGGTTTAATTGTTGAACCAGGTTGTCTTTTTGTTTGACCCCAGAATGTAGCCATATTCATTGTAAGAGCACCAGTTTTATTACGACCAGCACCAACAGCTACTATAGCACCAGTATTATTATCAATAACACCAATACCAACTTCAACCTTACTATCTTTAAATTTATGTGTTTTATAGAAATTATTAATTACATCTTGTCTTGATTTATCCATAGTTGTATATATTGTCATAGAAACATCATATGGGTTATTACCAGTTTTATCAATTATTTCTTGAACAACTGTATCTATAAATCCTTGATATTGATTAGTAGAAGTAACTCCACCTTCTAAGAAATCTTTAATCTTAACAGAAGTAGCAGCTTTATATTCAGTATCAGTTATATAACCATGTCTTTTCATAAGATATAAAACTGTATTTTTACGACTATTAGCATCATTAGGATTATTATAAGGATTATATCCATTAGGTGATTGGAACATACCAGCTATCATCGCAGCTTCTACTAAATTTAAATCTTTAACATCTTTATTGAAATAATATTTACTAGCTTGTTGAACTCCATAAATATTACCACCCATACAAGGAGTATTTACATAATATTCAAGTATTTCATATTTAGTAAAGTTTCTTTCAATTTTGAATACTGACATATATATATCAGTAAATTTTCTTATAATACCTTTAATACCTTCAGCTTCAATAGAAGTAAAAGATAATTTTGAAAGTTGCATTGTTAGGGTAGAGGCACCACCACCACCACGTCCTAAAAGCTGACTTATAGATGCTTTTAAAAATCTTGGAGCATCAAATCCATTATGTTGAAAAAATCTTGAGTCTTCAGTCGCAATTATTGCATCTACTAGTACTTGAGGAAGTTCATCATATGTAACTTTTTCTCTTTGTTCAGCACCAAGTGATGCAATTAAGTTTCCTTTAGAGTCTAATACTTTAGTTGCTTCTTTTTCAAACATTCTTTGTGCATCAAATTCAGGAGCACTCTTAACTATGTAGTAGCAAAATCCAATTCCTGCGACAAAGCAAACAAGAGCAAAAAACATAACTACAACTAAGAACCAGTACCAAAACCTAAATTTTCTTGGTTTACCATTTTCATTGTTTCTAACTTTTCTTTTCACTTTTCTTCCATCCTTCTTTTCTTTATTGTTCTTTAAAGTACGCATTATCTACAGCATCTAAATATTTAAGTCTAGGAGTATAACTTTCTACAATCTTATATCCTTTTTCTTTAATATAATTAAATTCTATAGATTTTCTAGTACCTTTATCAATAAAGTCTAATATATCTTCACCTTTCATCAAAAAAAACTCATTATTCATAAATATTATAAGAAATATAATACCACCTTGCTTTATAGCTTTTCTCATATGTAGAACTTGATGATCTTTTATATTTGATAAAGGAAAAGATGTTTTATTATGACATTCTTTAGCATCATATTCTATATATTTACCTTTATATATACCATTATAATCAAGTGTAGAAATACTAGAATAAACTGCCTTATTTATCAAATGCGATTTGTTAGTTGGATAACTTACATTTAATACTTTAATTGGAGTAGGCTTCTTATATATTAAACATTTATCTATACTATTATAATATGTATTAGAATCATTTAATATATTTTCAAGAAACATACCTCTGTTTTTATAAGTACTAGTATCCACCAAAAATCACCACTTTAATTATACTATATTTATATATTTTTTTCTATCTATTACATATATAAATGTAAAGTAATTTTATATTGCATATTTAACATTTTATGATAAAATTAAATTATAGTAGGAAGAGTGAGTTATGAAAAACATTTTTAAAATTTTATTAGTTATGATTTTATCATTTTCTTTAAGCATGGTTTATGCATCACAAGAAGAAATTGATAATGCAAAAAAAGCAACTGAAGAATACTGCGAAGAAGACAAAGAGAAAAAAGGATGTATTTATGATTCAAATAATACACTTTATACAAGCAGTGGAACAGTTAGAAATGAAAATGCAGCCATTGCTATAATCATGAGAGATTATAAACTAACAAGAGGATATCAAGCAGCTGATGCTGATGGAAATATGGTTTTTGCTGGTTGTTATAAAGCCAATGTCAGCAATGTAGATGGTTGGGGGGATGGAGACTATTATATATTTAAAGTTGTTAAACTTAGTGGTGGTAGCTGTTCAACAGTTGCATCAGATGTAGTTCCGTCAAAAGGAACAAAATGGAAAAGTGGTCTATTTCATGGCGAATATGATGGAAATAATGGTATAGGAAATGATATGGCAACATATGAAGGATGGACTGCTAAAAATGGTGGGGGATGTCCACTAATGTTTGGATTAACTGCAAATACAAGATGGTATACAAGTTCAAAAAATACATACGTTTTTTCGGATGACGCCGCAGGATTTAATTTACAAGTATTCTCATTTTTCGGAGATGAAGAATATAAACAATCTCCTGGATGTACAATAATGGATAAAGATGGCCACGAAGAAGCAGAAGAATGTTTTAATAATGCAGCAAGTAAGATAGAAAGTTATAGTTGTCCAAGTGATATGTCAAAACTTTCAGAAATGGCAACTGAATTAGAAAAATATCAAACAGAATGTAAAAGTGAATTTAAAAAGTTATATTCAAAGGGTTTATTAGAGTCAGAAGCAGAAGAATTTTCAACATTGCTAAAGAATAAAGCAAAAGAAAAGATTAATTCATGCCAATATAGTAAATGTAATATAACATCAGATCAAATTTCAAAAATTGACAGTGCAAAATCAGGAACAAAATGTGCAACTGGTTGTTCAATTCCTGCGAAAGAGCAAAGTGAAGCAGAAAATGCTCAATGCTATTGTTGTGGTGGAAGTTCTGGATGTTCATATACTTGGACTGAAAAACCTGCCACTGCTTGTAGCAAATCAAATAAAACAAAAGATAAATGTGTAGGAACAACTGAAACAGATTCATGTTTAACTTGTCTTGAAGATGCATATAAAAAAGCAGGATTAACTAGTGCTCAAAAGAAATGTATGATTGAATCTGATATAAAAAGAGCACAAGCTGAAAGCAAAGTAACATCTGATATAGATAAACAATTTGATGATCAAGTACAAAAAGATCTTGAAGAAAATAGACAAACAAGAGATGAAATAGAAAATTATGAATTCTCATCTGAACTACCAGCTCAAGGATTTGGAGAAGGTGGAGAAAGCTGTGAAGCAATTGTAGGTCCAAATATAGCAAAGCTTATAAAAATGGCATTAAATATTCTTAGAATAGTTGGTGCAATTATAGCAATAGTAAATGGTATGATGACATTAATACCAGCAGTTGTAAGTAAAGATCCAGAAGCGCTTAAAAAAGCTGGAAACAAATGTGTAAAGATTGCTGCAATATTATTAGTAATTGGTGTATTCCCATCAATATTAAGAGTTATAGGTAAAATATTCGGTTATGATTTAAGCTGTATATTTGGTTAACTTGAAAAAACATTAAAAATATGGTACAATATACAAATCTTTAAAAAGAGGGGTAATAGGTCCATGAAAAAAAGATATATAATTATATTATTAATAATGATAACTGCATTTATAGGAATTAAAAACATAAATGCATCAGAAATAAAACCAAATGATTTACTAAGTGTAGTTACAACAGCAGGAGAACTACCATCATCTGGATTTGGTGATGCAGGAGAAAGTTGTGCAGACTTAGTTGGTGAAAACTTAGGTAAAGTAATAAAACTAGGTATTAATATATTAAGAATAGCCGGTGCAATTATAGCAATAGTAAATGGCATGCTAACAATGGTTAAAGCAGTAACATCAAAGGATCCAGGAATGATAAAAAAAGCTGGAGAAAAATGTATGAAAATGGGTATTGTCTTATTAGTTATAGGTGTATTCCCAACAATTTTAAGAGTAATTGCTAAACTATTTGGTTACGATTTAAGTTGTATATTCTAAAAAAGAGTGAAAAAACTCTTTTTTTTACTGGAAAAATGTGCTAAAATAATAACGCTTTAAGA
>CAVIUL010000034.1:0-15549 GCA_963645885.1 bacterium
TTTGAAATAATTCCAAGTATCAGTTAACTTTAGTTATTTTTAAGCGATTGCCATATTTTTCTTGACTTCTTTAAAATATTAAGGTATTATTTATATGTGCCTTATGGAGACATACTCAAGAGGCTGAAGAGGCGCCCCTGCTAAGGGTGTAGGTCGGGAAACTGGCGCGAGAGTTCAAATCTCTCTGTCTCCGCCATAAGAAATTAACTCAAGTTTATCTTGAGTTTTTTTATTGCATTTAAAAAGTAGGTATTACCCTACTCATTTATATTACATTTAAAATTGTTTTTTTCAAGTGACTCAATAACGTCATCAAGTTTATATTTAGAATCAAAATACACTATAGATAAATCTTTATGTCTAAATAATTTTTCTCTATCAGTTTTATTTTTATTTACAAAACTAACTTCTTCAGTTACTTCAATTAACTTTTCAGTAATCTTATAATCAAAATTAATTTCATCATATAAACTATATTCCATTGACTTTTCACTTAAATTCTCTTTAAGACTATCAATACTTTCCATACCTTTATCAGTAAGATTATACTTAATATCTGATTTTATATTTTTAATCTTACTTCCATCAAATACTAAATTCATTTTTATAGAATAATCAAATTCGTTAGATTTTTCTTCTTTAGAACAAGTATATTCTTTAGTACATCCTGTCATAAGAATTAATACTAATAAAATACTAACTAATCTTTTTATTTCCATAATTCTGCTCTTTTCTTTAAAGATCTTTTAATACTAATAATACTAAATAATATAACAACAATTATAATAACTAAAAGTGAAGCAACTCCAATAACTATTTGAAGTTTTCTGTTTTCATTAACTTTAACTACATTGTTATCATTTTTATTTTGATCGTCATCATTTTTATCATTATTATTTATTTCTTCATTTTTAGAAATATTTATAATATATTCTTTAGTACTTCCATCTACTGCAGTAACAACTAATTTAATAACACTTCCATCTTTTAAGTTTTCATTACCATTTACAACTACAGATGAAGTTGAATCTTGAACTTTAGGTACTATGTCTAAACTATTTTCATTTTCAATAGTTAAATTATATATAGTTGTTTCAGGATCAAAATTAATTTGATAATTAGTTATTTCTAAAGATTCTAATTTATTATTAACTTCTTTACTTATATTTTTAACTATTCTTGTTACCTGTAAAGTATAAGTTCTTGTTTGTTTATTTTCAGCAGTTACTGTTATAGTTATTTTATTAAGTCCTTCTTTTAGATTATATGTCTTAGCACCACTTACAGTACTTTTAGAATCTTCAGGAGTAGCAATTACATTAAGTGATGTTACATCATTTTGTACTGAAAATGAATAATTAAGAGTTTTTTTATTAAATGTAAAATCCCCACTACTAACATTTAAAGATTTTAAATAATTATTAGAACTTCTATCATCTTCTCTAGTAATTTTAATAGTATATGTCTTAGTTGCTCCACTCTCACTAGTTACTTTAATAAGTACATTATTTACTCCATAATTAAGATTAACAGTTCTAGGACCATATCCTTTATTAAATGATGATTTATCACTTTCTAATGTAGCATTGATTTTAACACTTGTAACGTCTTTTTTTACTGTAAGAGTATAATTAATCGTATTTTTATTAAACTCTGGTGTAATCTTGTTATTTTCTACTTCTAATGAAGATAAAGTATTAGTCTTATCTCTATTATCATTTCTATAAATATTTAAAGTATATATTCTATTTACTCCAGCTTCACTAGTAACAGTAATCTTAAAAGTATTAAGGCCTAATTTAAGATTCTTTTTACCAACATCCCCACTTAATTTAGCATAAGAAGATTCTGCAGTAGCTTTTATTTCAATAGTAGAACCATTTATATTTTTAATTTCATAAGTAGTTTTAGATTTATCAAAATCAATAGTTCCTTCGCTTAATGTAATATTACTTAAATAATTATTACCATCTGCTACTTTTATAGTCTTACTTACATTACTTACACTATGTTCATCATTATTCTTATCAAGTAAAATAATATTACTAATTGATACAGTTACATTACCACTACTAGGCATCTTTATTTTTAAAGTACCTAAATTATCATAAGAACTTCCTGTATAATTTGTTTTTCTATTTAATATAGTACCTGCACTACTAAGTGAATAAGGTGTATAATTACTATCATTATATACAAAATCCAAATATGTTCCACCAGAAACACTATAATTCATTTGAACTCCTCTTAATTCATAATTATCAGGTTTTGCTGACAAAGTACATTCAATAGTAGAAATAGCGTTTGCCTTACTTGGACAATCTAACTTTAAATCACTAGCAGCATTAACAATATTAAAACTAAACAACATTAATATTAGAAATACAACCCTTTTTTTCATTATTTTTCCTCCTTAGAAACCTTTATTAGGATTTATAGCAAAATCTGCTACTCTAAATACATCTGTAATGCTTATTTTTCCATCTTTATTTACATCTGCTGCTAACAATTGTACATCACTAGATAATATTAATCCTTTAGTTCCACTATTTGCAATAGCATAATCAGCGATCATGTAAACATCTTTTATAGAAACTTTCCCGTCTCCACTAACATCACCATAAACAGCTATATCATATGTTTTTGTTTTTACACCATTGCTAATAATTATATAACTTCCAGTTCCTACTAATTCATCGCCAGATAATATTTTACCACTAATATTATATATTTTATAGGTTAAATCTTCATCTATAATCATATTTGAAACAAATTGATTTCTAGTTGTAGTTGGTATTATGTTATATACAATATCATCTTTCATTAAATATTTATTAAATATAACATCAATCTCAGGTATAGGTTTACTAATTGATTCATTATTAAATAGTTTTAAATATACACTAGTATCATATCCCCATATATTATTAAAATCATAATTATTAAAGTTAGATTTAATAAGTTTGCCTTCATCACTTAAAGTAATATTATCAGTTAATGTTACACTTGATGAACTATATTTACTTTTACCAAATATACTTGTAGGATTAGTATTTCCAGTAAAATTAGAAATATTAATTCTAGAATATTGAATTATTAATTTATTAGTTACTCCAGAATCTATTTGTACATTACCTATTATTTGCCCAGGAACTCCTCCATTACTAGAATATACTAACGTGTCATCTATAAAGACATTACTAATAGTTATATTAGATTCTGGATTAATTACATTGCCAGCAATACCTCCAACAAATCCTTGAGAATAAAACGCTCCTGCTTTTACATGTATATTTTTAATTGTTCCACCATATATACTACCAAATAATGCCCCTGAATCTGCATTATTTATTGCATTTGAATTACTGATATAAATATTTGAAATGACACTACTACCAGATAATGAATGTCCAAGTAGTCCACTATCATTACTTGATACAATAGAAACATTATCCAGTTGAAGGTCTTTTATAGTCGCATCAGTTACATCACTAAATAGTCCACCTTCTAATGAAAACATACCACTAATCTTATATCCATTTCCATCTAAAGTACCACTAAATACTTCACCTAACCAACCACTACCGTTATTATAATATTTACCATTGCTATTATTTGTATCATAATACATATCTATATCATTGCCAAGCTTAAAATAAGAATTTCTATAATTTCTGATTAAATACATATCACTTGAACTTGAAAGAATATATGGATTATTTATAGTACCATTTCCCTGAATATAATAATTAATTGTATCATTCAATGTTGAAATATTTGCTTTTACACTTATCATATTGCCTGTAATCTTACTATTTTGTTTAAGAGTAAAATATGAGTAACCATTTACTAGTTCTTTTTTAATGCTAACATCAAATGAACTTGTTACATCATTATTATTAGCATCATATATCTTAACATTATAATTAGTTGCTGAATCTATATTTTTAGTAATAACATTAAAATATAATGTATTATCAGTACTATTTTGAAAAGAATTACTATTTTTACCATATAGTTCTAAAGAAGAACTATTATCAAAAGAATTAGTATAAACTCCAACATATACATAAGGATATACACTTAATAATCCTTCACCAGAAAGTGTTATATATATTTGATCTGAAGTTAAAAAGCCATCTGAAATATCGAAGTTATATAATCCTTTAGAAAAAGTTTTTTCACCTAAATCATATGAATTAACTCCATCACTTACAGTAACATTTAATTTAACATCTGTACTATATCTATAATATACTTTTACTGATTTTAAAGCTTCAGTACTACTACCCTTATTTATTACATAAGTAACACTATTAGAATTATAATCAAAAGAAGAATTTAATGAATTTGTATTAAAGTAAGCATTATCCCATGACTTAGCTCTTGAATTTGTAGTACCAACCATATTAGTAACAACATCAGCATCATAATATGAAATATAGAAGTATGGATAACTACTCTCTCCCCAAGAATTCATTGCTATCCAAGATCCTTTTAAAGTTGTACCATTTATTGTAACACTTCCAAAATTATCATCCCAACCAATAATAGTTATAGCATGTCCAGCACTTCCAGCACCAGCATAATCAGGATTATATAAGAAATTAGCATTATAATTCATATAATCCATAAATATTCCAGCAGCAACAGCACCATTATCCATAATATGATTTTTTATTGCATTATTATATTCTGTAACAATATTTTTTATATTAGCTCCAGTATAATTTTTCTTTAAATCATACATATCAAGTGCTTTAAAAAAAGTTACACCTAAAACATCAACAGCAGCATTACTTGAATCTAAAAAATCAAATTTATTTTTTTCAACACTATTTGTAAAATAACTTCCAAAATGTTCTTCAGTTACAGGACCATTACCTAAAAACCAATATTTAACAGCATTTTCTAAACTATTACCACTATTAGAACTAGCAGAATCTCCATAATATTGTGCTTGATAATCAGGAGCATTTTCAGAAAAATTATAATACTCTCCACTATCAACTAAATGATAACTTTCAAGCATACTATTAGTACTAAAAGCCCAACATAAACCTAAAGGATTTTGATTTTTAACCTCAGTTATAAGTCTATTATTATTTACATCTCTAAGATCATAAACTGATGGTAAAATATTAGTAGCTTTATAAGATCTCTTATAAGTAAAAATACTAGAAGGTTTTATATCATAATAAGAAATAAACTCATCAGGCACAAGACCATACTTTGACTTCTCAGTATCACTTAAATTTTCATATTTAGTATAAGCAGGATTAACTTCAGCAAACACAAAACTAAATAAAGAAAATATCATAAAAAATATACATATAATTTTATTAAAAAGTTTCTTCATACTCCACCTATTTTCATATTAATTTTACAATAATTTATATTATTAGTCAATGTAAACAAAATGTTTTAATTAATTACAAAAATATATATTTTTGATACAATTATAAGGTACTAAAAGGAGATAATTTATGAACGAAAATATTATTAAAGACATTAGTACTGAATTAAATATAAAAGCTGAACAAGCTACTTCAGTACTTAACTTATTAAGTGAAGGAAATACAATTCCATTTATCGCAAGATATAGAAAAGAAGCAACAGGTGCTCTTGATGAAGAACAAATAAGAAGAATTAATGAAGTATATGAATACGAAGTAAATCTTTTAAAAAGAAAAGAAGATGTTATAAGACTAATTGATGAAAAAGGACTTTTAACTGATGAAATAAAACAAAATATTATGAATGCTAAAAAGTTAGTTGAAGTTGAAGATATATATGCACCATATAAAGAAAAGAAAAAAACTAAAGCAACTGAAGCTATTAAAAATGGTCTTGAATCACTTGCTAAAATAATAATGAGTTTCCCACCTACTTTTAATGATGATTCAGTTAAAAAATTCTTAAATGAAAATGTTAAAACAGTAGATGACGCTATAACTGGAGCAAAATATATAATCGCTGAATGGATAAGTGATAATGCATATTATAGAAAATGGATAAGAAGTTATTATTTCAAGAATGCAAGTATCACTTCTAAAATTAAAAAGAATGCTGAAGATGAAAATAAAGTATATGAAATGTATTATGACTTCACAGAAAGTGTTAAACATATTAAACCACATAGAGTTCTTGCTATTAACAGAGGTGAAAATGAAAAAGTATTATCTGTAAGTATAGATGTAAATGATGAAGATATTTTATCTTACTTAGAATCTAAACTTATAAAGAAAGAAAGTCCAGTTAAGCCCTATGTAATAGATGCTATTAAAGATAGTTATAAAAGATTAATAAAACCTTCAATGGAACGTGAAATTAGAAATGAACTAACTCTTCAAAGTGAAGATGCATCTATAGAAGTATTTAAAGGGAATTTAGAAAATCTATTATTAATTGCTCCTATGAAAGAAAAAACAGTATTAGGTTTTGATCCAGCTTTTAGAACAGGTTGTAAACTAGCTATAGTTGACCCTACTTCAAAGGTATTAAATATTTCAGTTATATATCCTCATGAACCACATAATAAATGGGAAGAATCAAAAACTGTATTAAAAGATTTAATAAAAAAATATCATGTAGATATTATAGCGATAGGTAATGGAACTGCTTCAAGAGAAAGTGAAAAACTAGTAAGTGAAACATTAAAAGAATTAAATGATTGTAAGTATGCTATTGTTTCAGAAGCAGGAGCAAGTGTATATTCAGCAAGCCCTCTTGCTATACAAGAATTTCCAGATTTAACAGTTGAAAAAAGAAGTGCAATATCTATCGCAAGAAGACTACAAGATCCACTTAACGAACTAGTTAAAATAGATCCTAAATCTATAGGAGTTGGTCAATATCAGCATGATGTATCTCAAAAGAAATTAAGTGAATCTCTAGATTTCACAGTTACTAAATGTGTAAATAATGTAGGAGTTAACATCAATACTGCTTCTCCTTCTATATTAAAATATATTTCAGGACTTACAAAAACATCAATAGATAAAATAATTAAGTACAGAGAAACTAATGGTAAAATTAAATCTCGTGATGAAATTAAAAAGAAAAAATTATTAAATGATAAAGTATATGAGCAATCAATAGGTTTCATGAGAGTAATAGATGGAGATAATCCTCTTGATAAAACAAATATACATACTGAAAGTTATGATAAAACATTAAAACTTTTATCACACTTAGGACTAACCACTAATGACTTAGGTACTGAAAAATTAATAAGTGAATTAGACAAATTAAACGTATCAGATACATCTAAATTATTAGATATTGATATGTTTACACTAAATGATATTATTGACTCATTAAAACAACCAAATCGTGATTTTAGAGATGATTATGATATGCCACTTTTAAAAAGTGATATACTTACAATAGATAATTTAAAATTAGGGATGAAACTAGAAGGAACGGTAAGAAATGTTGTTGACTTCGGAGCATTCATTGACATCGGACTTCATAATGATGGTCTTGTACATATATCAAAAATAACAAATAAATTTATAAAGCATCCAAGTGAAGTATTAAGTGTCGGAGATATCGTAACTTGTTATGTAATAGATATAAATAAAGATAAAGAAAAAGTATCTCTATCACTAATTGATCCAAACAACTAAAAAAGTTCTCATTTGAGAACTTTTTATTTATTATTTTGATTATTACTTTGAGCAACCCTATCACCATAAGTATTACTTATATGACTTAAATCTTTATAACCTATAGGTTTACTCTTATCAAAATCAGGTATATTAATTTTAGTATTTTTTGGTTTACTAGTAATTACATTATCGTTAAGACTATTAAGTGTATTTATATCGCTTTGATTATAATTACTTACTTTAGAGTCTTCAAGTGGAGTTGTATTAATATTTATATTTTCATCACTTGAACTAAGTTGTTTCCTAACAACTATAAAAAATATAATACCAACTATAACTAATAAAATAATTATTCCAACTATTATTTGTTCCATACCATTCATTCACCACACTAATTATATAACATTTTTCTTTCTTTTGTATATGAATTTATACTGAATAAATACAAGTACAAAAGAAACAATCAAAGAAATTATACTAATCACAATATTATATTTAAAATACATTATTGAAGTACATAATAATAAAATAATTAAACTATTAATGATATTAAAAGATAATAATACCACTCCAATCACACATAACACTAAAGATATGATTCTAAAAATTAAGCTAGATAAAGTACTAATATCATAAGATTTATTTATTATTTCATCTTTAGTTAATTTTTCACTATATATTTTATTTATAAGTTGATTATCAAGTTTATAATCATCAAAAGTATTTTCTTTCTGCATTGCAAGAACACTAACAGAAGAACTACTATTATATCTAAAACTTATTCTAATATCTCCTACTTCAGGCAAATCAATATCTTCACTAGTTGTATAGTATTCATTTGATATATTTAAATTATTCTTACTAGCAAAATCACTATCTAAATCAAGATATCTACTTTTAGTACCAAGTTTATCTATTTGATCATTAGTAAGTTTAAATGCCCCTAAATATGTGTCATTATAATATGTTTTATTTTCGTATAACATACTAGTAGGATTTTTATATTCAGAATTTTTAAATTTACTAGAATCAATTACTTCAGTATACCAATCTGTTTCATAAGTATATGATTCATCAGTTGGATCCTCTTGTATTTCATTATACTGATACATCTCAACAACTCTTTCTAATTTAGAAGTTCTAATACTTACATTAAATAAAGAATCTACTAAATCATCATTTAGTATAATGTATCCATTTGTAGCAACCAACTTACCATCATTCTTATCATCAACACTAGTAGATTTAATAAAAAGACATTTATCACTTATATTATCTCTTTGAACTAATTTATCAATAAATTTATTTTCATTCCATATAAATAGTAAAACTGCGCAAATTATAAAAACAATCCCTAAAACTTTTCTAATAATATTTTTCATAACAAAATTATAACATAAAAAAACGTTCTATATAAGAACGTTTTAATAAACTTTACTATTCAGTAACAACTTTCATAGCTTTTTTCATTAATAAATCATATTTGAATAATTCTTTAGAACCGATTTGTTTTTCAAATTCTTCACGAGTCATTCCATATTGTTTACTAGTTTCATCAAGACCAGCTTCTAATTCTTCATCAGTTACTTCTAATTTTTCAGCTTCTACTACTGCATCCATAATTAATCTATAACCTATTCTCTTATTAGCTTCATCTTTAAGTGTAGCTTTGAAATCATCTAAATTAGTATTGCAATATTTTAAGTAATCTTCTAATCTTAATCCTTGATATTGTAATTTTTCTGAGAATTCTCTAACTAATCTATTAGTTTCATCTTCAGTCATTTCTTCAGGAATTTCAAACTTAGAATCACTAACTACTTTATCTAAACATTTAAATAAATATTCATCTTCTAATTGTTTAGATTTTTCTGCTTCTTTGTTTTCTTTAATATATTTCTTTAAATCATCAAGAGATTCAACTCCACCAACATTTAAGTCAGCAAAGAAATCTTTATCGAATTCAGGGAATACTCTTTCTTTAACTTCTTTAACTTCTACTTTAAATACAACTGGTTGTCCTTTTAATTCTTCACTATGATAATTTTCAGGGAAAACTACATTAACATCTTTCTTATCACCTTTTTTAAGACCGATTAATGCTTCTTCAAATCCAGGAATAAATGTATGAGAACCTATTTCTAATGAATAATTTTCTCCTTTTCCACCTTTGAATGCTACGCCATCTTTAAATCCTTCAAAGTCAATAACAGCAACATCGCCTTCACGAACTGCAGCATCATCGTCTAATGATTTAACTTCTACGAATTGTTCTTTTAAGTGACCAAGTTCATGTTCAACTTCATCATCAGTAACTTCTACTTTATCTTTTTTTATTCCTAATTTTTTATATTTACCAAGTTCTACTTTTGGACTTGCTACTAAAGTAAATTCTACTTCAATATGATCATGTCCGATATCTTTAATATCGATAGCTGGTGTAGCTGCTGGAGTAATAGTTTTAGGATCACTAAGTAATTTAGCATATAACATATCTACTGCCATATCAACAGCATCCATATATAATGTTTCTACTCCTGCTTTTTTAACATAAATATCATATGGAACTTGACCTTTTCTAAATCCATCCATTTTGATATCTTTTCTTTTCTTTTCAAATGCTTCTTTTAAGCAATCTTTCCATTCTTTTCCCTCTAATTTTAATGTATAACTTTCTTTCATAAATTCCCTCCCTCGTTATATATTAAATGTACAAAAAAGGATATTTTACTATCCTATTGCTACTATTTGAACGCTATAAACACCATCAGGTGATGAAACTTCAACAGTATCTCCAACTTTTTTACCCATTATAGCAGCAGCTATTGGACTTTCATTAGAAATCTTATTGTTGAATGGATCTGCTTCTTGACTACCAACAATTTTATAACTTTCAGTATCATCATCATCTTCATACTTAAGTTCAACTTGGCATCCAATACCTACAGTTCCGTCACTCTCAGCGTTATCTATTACAGTTGCATGCTCTAAAGCATATTCAACTTCAATTATTCTCTTTTCTAAATTTGCTTGATCTTCTCTTGCTTGTTCATATTCAGAGTTTTCTGACAAATCACCTAAAGCTCTTGCTTCTTTTAGAGTTTGAGTTACTTCTTTTCTCTTTTCAGTTTTTAAATAATGTAATTCATTTTCAAGTTCTAAATAACCTTCACTTGTTAGAAAAATTTCTTTCTTTTTCATAGCAAATTGCCACCTCTTTCTCATTACCAAAAAATGATACTATAAAATGTACATTTTGTCAAGCAATATTGACCCTTATAATATCATTTTCATATACCTTAAATGGTATTTTTATTTTTATAATTTCTTGTGCATGACTAGCAGATTCTACCTTTTCATCATCACTGTTTATAATATATTCAACTTCAAATTTTTTAGTCACAGTATTAGGTCCAAAAACTTCAACTGTGTCTCCAACACTAAACTTATTTCTTTGTTCAACTACAGCTTCTGAAGTAGTTTCATCATATGATTTTATAAGTCCTAAGAAGTCTTTATTGCTTACTTCTTGACGTCCAGTATAGTATTGGCCTTCTACTCCAATAACACCATTATAAAATTGAGGTATATTCTCACGATTAGATACTCTATTTAATACTTTTTTATAATAAGTAATATCTTCTTCTGTTAGTGTTCCATCTATTTTTTTATCCATTATAGTTCTATATGCATTAGCTACTGTTGCAATATAGTAAAGACTCTTCATACGACCTTCTATTTTATATGACTCAATACCTAAATCCATCATATCGCCTAGATAATCAATCATATTTAAATCTTTTGATGAGAATGCATATTCTGGATCTTTACCACAATCGAAAGTAAATCTACATACTTGACTACATCCTCCACGATTAGAATCACGTAGTGTTACGTAATTACTCATAACACATCTTCCACTATAACTAGTACACATAGCTCCATGAATAAATACTTCTACTTCAGTATCAATATTTTCTTTTATTCTCTTAATATCTTCACGACTACATTCACGAGCCATAACAACTCTATAAGCACCTAAAGATTTATAAAATTTAACTGCTTCTAAATTAGTAATAGACTTTTGAGTAGATATAAAGAATGGAGTTTTAATTTTAAGACGTTTAATAGCCTCTATAACTGCAAAATCACTAATAATATAACTATCTATTCCTATTTCATCTAAAGCCTTTAAATATTCATCTAACCCATCTAAATCCTCATTATGAAAAACCATATTAACAGTTACATATACTTTTTTATTTAATTTATGAGCAAACTCTACTCCTTCTCTTATTTCATCTAAACTAAAATTATTAGCATTAGCTCTAAGACTATAATTATATCCACCAATATATACAGCATCAGCTCCATACATAAAAGCAAACTTAAGACGAGCTAAATCACCAGCAGGTAATAATAATTCATATTTCATTTTATATCACCTACCTTATACTTAATATCATTCTCTAAGAAATAATAATCACTATCTATTAGATTACATAAATTAGTTTTATTATATTCTTCAAGTATTATTTTTTCACTAACACTATCTATATTAGTGAAATTAATTATTAAATTCATATTTAGTTTATCTATATACTTAGAAGCACAAAATATCTTATCAAAATATACTACACTTCCGTCTACTTCTTCATATATATCAAGAACTTTCTTACTAACTTTCTCAGTAAGCTTATAACTATTAGTATTATCTAAATTATAATATTTATTATAGTTACTTACTAAATTACGTCTAGAATACATTAAACTATTCTTGCCAACATAAAAATAATATAAATTACTACCAGTCTTCTCTTGTATTTCTAAAAGTTCATTGATAGTCAAATCATTATTAATAACAACATTTTTAATATCTAAACTTTCTAAAAAGTTAATTGCTTTATAATTAGAAAGTATATGATTTTCATATAATACTAGTCTGTCTTTTTCTATTACATCAGTAAGACCTATATCTTCTACTATAAACTTAATATTAGAATTAAATTCACTATATATTTTTCTAAATTCTTCTATTTTTTTATGTAAGAATTTATTCATTATAACATATACACTATATTTTAAACTTAAATCATTTATTTCATCTATAGTATAGTATACATTAAATCCTATACTATACCCATCAAGTGGTAATATAAATGTATTAAAGTTATAACTAGTATATAAATCTAATTCTTTTTTATTAGGTATTATTAAATATTCTTTCTTTTGCATACTCCTAAAGTATCACCTACTTCTATATATTTTGCAGTAAATTCTTCATTATTATTTAAAAAATCTATAAACTTTCTAATTTTATTTACCATTTGTCTTAAGTTTCTACTTTTTATTCTTTCTTCTTGATTAACATATCCATGAAAACTTAAGTTATCGATTATGATTATACCATCTTCATTTAAATTTTCTTTGAATTTATTAAAGAATTTCATGTTTTGACTCTTAGCTGCATCTATAATTATTAAGTCATATTTATCATTAAGTTCAATTTCTAATGCATCTGTATGTCTAAGAGTAATATTCTTAAGTCCACTTTCTTTAACGTTATTAACTGCGATAGCACTTCTGATAGGATCTCTTTCTATACTTGTTATATTGGTAACACCAGGAGTACTCGCAAAACATATTGTTGAGTACCCTATTGCTGTTCCAACTTCAAGTATAGTATGAAATTCATTAACTGTTATTATATTTTTAATTGTTTCTATTGTGTCTTCACTCATTATTGGTACATTATTTTTAATACCATATTCTTCTATTTCTTTAATTAACTTTGATATTCTATCCATAACCCGTTTCTCTTTAACTCTCTAACTTTGCTAGCATGTTCACTATCACTCTTAGTGAAGTATGTTTTACCATTTTTATCTGCTACAAAGTAATAATATTTATGACTTGTTGGTTCTATTGCTGCTTCTATTGATCCTACACTTGGATTACATATTGGACTAACTGGAAGTTTACCAGCCATACAACTACTACGAGTATTATAAGCATTACAACTATTTAATTCACTAGTTTTTAAGTCTCTTGTCCAATTATCTATTTTTTCAGCATAATATGTAGTTACATCACTACCAAGACTCCAACCACTATCAAGTCTATTATAAAATACACCAGCTACGCCCTTTCTATCATCAGCTTTTCCAGCTTCAAGTTCTATAATAGATGCAAGTGTCATCATTTCATGAATACTATATTTACTCTTTTCTATTTCACTCTTATATGTTTCAAGTTTTTTTTCTGTATTATTAAGCATAGTTCTAAATATGTCATCTATATCAGCACTTTCATAGAATTCATATGTATCAGGAAATAAATATCCTTCAAGTGAATAATAAATATCTTTATTTTTAATATCATCAGTTAAGAACCAATAATTTTCTATTAAACTATCTAAATATTTAGTATCACTTAATTTATCAAGTATTTCTTTCTCTGAAATATTAAAGTTACTAGTTATTCTAGAGATAACATATCTCATATTTTTACCTTCTACAAAAGTAATTGTCTTAGTTTTTCTTAAATCAACACTTCCTTTTTCTAAAGTATTAACTAACTCTTCAACACTATATGATTTCTTAAGTACATAATCTCCATATTCTAAATTACCTGGTTTATTTAATTTAATATATATTTTATATGCTAGTTCTGATTTAATTAAATCATTATCTTTAAGCATCTTTGATATTGTGCTATATGTATCCCCCTCATTAACATAAATATTTACTGTTTCATTATCTTTACCACCAGTAATCAAATAAAAATAACTACCAACCAAAGCACCACAAATAATTAAACATAAAAAAAACAAAAATGCTATAAATTTTTTCACACTAAAAACCTTTTTCTTCATTATTTTCCACCTTCTAAAGAGTCTAATATTTTACTAATAAAATCAAATTCTTCTTTTGTTTCAACTGGTTTTAATTTAGTCATATTACCTTTAGGACTTAAAACGTATGTTGATGCATAACAAACAGCATCTCCATCTTTATTTACTTCATCATCAGTATATATAACATAATTAACATTATTAGTTGTATCTTCTATATCTAAAAGTATTCTATATTCCTGTTTTTCTCCAGAAGAATTTTTAAGTACAAGAGTATTATCTTTCATGATTTCTCCTATCTAAGTAACTTTGCAATATAATTGTAGCTGCAATCTTATCTATTACTTTCTTTCTATTTTTACGTTTAGTATCATTGCTTATAAGCATACGTTCAGCTTCAACTGTAGATAATCTTTCGTCCTGCATAATAACTTCTAATTTAAATTTTTCTTCAAGTATTTTCTTAAACTCAAAAGTTATCTCACTTCTCTTAGAAAGACTACCATCTAAATTTTTAGGATTACCAAGTACAAAAGCATCAACATTTCTACTTATAACAATATTATTAAGTTTATTAATAAGTTCTTCATAATCTTGATATCTAATTACTTCTAAAGAAGATGCAATAAGACCAGTTCTATCACTAATCGCAATACCACAAGTTTTACTACCTAAATCTAATCCTAAATATGTCATTTCTTATTAATAAAATTAACTAACATTAATTCTAATATATCCTCTCTTTTAAATTCTAAAATTCTATTTCTACATTCCTTATAACTAGAAATATAACCAGGATCTCCACTAATCAAGTAAGCGACAATTTGTTTAATTGGATTATATCCTCTTTCTTTTAAATCATCACAAATTTTAAGTAAAGTACTTCTTGTATTATGATCAATTATAGTATCAGTATCTACTACTGTTGTTTCCATATTATTCATAAAACTCAACTCCTCAAATATATTCTAACAAATTTTTAATTTCTAAACAATATTTATATAGATATTATACGCAAAGAAACTATATTTTTCTAGGATTTAATACTCATACTTGTTATAATATTTATGGAGGCAAAAAATG
>CAVIUL010000035.1:0-15445 GCA_963645885.1 bacterium
AGAAAAACAAATATTAGAAGAGATATGCCAGATGAAGTATATGCAACTAAAAATGTTAAATATAAAGCTATAGTTGATGAAGTAATTAAATGTCAAGAAACATTACAACCTGTATTGATTGGTGTTACTAGTGTTGAAGAGAGTATGCTTGTTTCTAAACTTTTAGCTGAACAAGGAATTAGACATTCAGTTTTAAATGCTGAACAAGATGCGAATGAAAACGGTATCATTAAAAACGCTGGACAACTTGGTAGGGTAACAATAGCAACAAATATGGCTGGACGTGGTACTGATATTAAATTAGGTGAAGGTGTACGTGAAGTTGGTGGCTTATATGTTATTGGTACTACTAGAAATAGAAGTGAAAGAGTTGATAACCAATTAAAAGGTAGAGCTGGTAGACAAGGAGATCCAGGACAAACGAAATTCTATGCATCACTTGAAGATGAATTTGTTCGCAAACGTGCTGGAGAAAGTCTTATTAAATGTATGTCTAAATATTATAATAAAGCAAAAATTTCTGTTAAAAAAGTAATTAATTTAGTTGTTGGATGTCAAAAGAGTCAAGAAGCTGAAGATAAGAAATCTAGAATAATAGGTGAAAAATATAATAGTGTTCTTACTACTCAAAAGAATGGTGTATATGAATACAGAAATAAAATACTTGATTCTGATAGTGTTATGCCACTTTTAGATGATTCAGTTGAAAGATATATAGATGATTTATTTGATAGAAGTAGTGAAGAAGATATTCGAGTTAAAATAGGACATTTAGTAGATTTAGAAAAGTATAGAGATATAAGAAAAAAGAAAGAAATGAAGAGTGCGATTAGTGCAGATATAAAACATAAATTACATGCAGTTAAAGCTACTCCTGAATATGAAAAAGGCATGAAAGCCAAAATGCTAAAAATACTTGATGATTATTGGGTATCTCAAATGGGATATTTAGAAGATATGAAAAAAGGTTCAGGATTATCTGCTTATGCTGAAAAAGATCCATATGAAGAATATAAGAGAAGTGCTACTATTCAGTTTGCAGATATGATAAGTTATGTTAGAAATGAAATGCTAACATATGCCTTAAATCCAAGTTTAAAATATGGTGAATATCAAGTGCCAGAAATTGATTATAGTGAAAGTGAGATGGTTAGATTATGAAAATAATATTTAATATATTTAGAGGATTGATAATAGCATATTTAATTGTTCTTACTTTCTTATTTGTTGTTTTGTATGTTAAGAAGAATTCTTATCATGATGATTATCTTGAAGTGAATGGTTACTCATATTTTAAAATTGATAATGCTACTTTAGAACCTGATATTCGTAAAAATAATATAGTTATTCTTAAAGATAGTGAAGACATTGAAGTTGGAGACTACGTAACTTTTTTAGAAGGGGAAGAGAAAGAAGTAGTGCTTAGAAAAGTAGTTGAAAGAAATGAATATAGATTAGTTGTTGATATAACAAATAATTATGAAAATAAAGACTATAAAAATGAAATAAATATTGATGATGTTAAAGCAAAAATGATTTATAACAATAATACTTTTAGTTCTGTAATGAATGTATTATTAAACCCAGTTGTTTTAGTTATATTATTATTTCTTGGTACTATTTTCCCAGAATTTGTATTTAATAAGTAGGTGAAGAGATGAGTAAGAATATTATAAAATTATCTTTACTCTTTTCTTTTTTATTAGTTATTATTTTACTTTTTAACGATAGAAATGACTCGTTAGCTTTATTAGATGTTTCAAGCAAAAATGATGTAATTCTTAAAAAAGATGTAGATTTAATTAGTAATTCTAAGAATGAAAAAGATATTAGAAACAACACTAAAGTATTACAAAGTGCTATGGATAAAGTTTCTGCTTTAGGTGGCGGAACTGTTTATTTGCCTAGTGGAACTTATTATTTTAAGCAAGGTGGTACAAGTAATAGAAAAGAAAAGTTTGTTATCAAGTGCAAAGATAATGTTAAATTAAAAGGTAATGGTGTAAAGGGAAGTAGTGCTACTATTTTAAAACCTTTATATAGTAATACAAGTTCTTCAGTAAGTGGTGGACTTGATATGTTTTATTTTAATAATTATAGTGAGTCTGGTTTTAAATATAAAGATAGTGATAGATTTAGTATTACTTATACTGATATGGATGGAAAAACGCAGACTTTAACTAATCAAAAAATATATTTAGATAATGCAGATTTTGAAGACTTTATAATTGATGGTAATGATGCACATAATAAATATAATTATGATACAACTGGAAAAGGTTTTATGATTAATTTATTTCGTGATTCTGATTGGAATAATGTTGTTGTTATGAATACTGATGCTACTGGATTTGGAATGGATTGTCCAATTAATTCAACTGTAACAAATTGTGTTGCTATTAATTGTGGTAAAGCTGCTTCTGAATCAGATGGTGGAGCTTCAGGATTTGGTATTGGTACGGGATACTCAAATAACGAATATATGATTATTAAGAATTCATATTCTTTTAATAACAAGAAATTTGGTTTCTTTTTTGAGCATCAAGGAAGATTTACAAATTCTAATCATTATCCTGCGACTACATCAAAAGGGTTTGTTGTTTCTAATTCTGTTGCTGGTGGTAATTATGCAGACTTTGGTGGTTTAAAAGCACATAATGTGACATTTGAAGGATCTTCAGGAGTTACAGGTACTAGTAGTTATACAATTCCATCAACTGGAAACTCTGCTTCAATTAAGAAGAGAGGACCTGGTATTTCATTTGATTATTATTCTGTTAATTCTTCAGTGGTTAATATGAATATTAAAAATAATTTTACTGATAGTTCTAGAAGTGAAGTATTATGGGCTTTAAATAAAGGTATTACTAATGGTAGTTCTTTGACTACATTTTCACCTGATAGTTATTTAACAAGAATTGAAGCTGTTATATTATTATATAGATTATCTTTAATGCCTAATGGCATATTTGAAACTTGTTCTTATAATGATGGAACAAATTGTAATTTATCAAGTCAAGTAGCTAGTTATAAGAATGCTGTTAATAATATTGGTTTTACTGATTTAACGAGTAGTAATAAGTATAATTATAATTTAGATGCGGTTTATTGGGCTTATAAAGCTGGTGTTGTTAGTAAGGATACTGCTTTTAATCCAACTAATATTTGCACAAGAGCTCAGTTTGTAACGATGCTATATAGGCTTGCTGGAAGTCCAAGTGTAAGCATTAATAATTCATTTAGTGATGTTCCTTCTAACTCTTGGTATAGTAAGGCTGTTAGTTGGGCTGTAAGTGCTGGCATTACTAATGGAACTTCTAGTACAACATTTTCTCCTAATAACTCAGTTACAAGAGAACAAGCTGTAATATTTATGTATAGATTTAATAACAGAAAAAATGTAAGTTATAAAATTACATATAATCTAATGGGTGGAAGTGTTAAAACAAATCCATCAAGTTATACATCAGGTAATTCATTTAAACTTAATAATCCTACGAAAACTGGATATACATTTAAAGGTTGGACTGGAAGTAATGGTAGTAGTCCTAGTACATCTACTAGTGTATCTTCTTCTAGTACTGGTTCTTTAGTTTTTACTGCTAATTTTGAAAAAACTAAATATACAATTACATATAAGTTAGATGGTGGTAAATTTAGTTCAAATCCTAGAACATATTATTATATAGATTCTACTGATTATGAATTATTAACTCCTTATAAAGATGGTTATACATTCTTAGGTTGGACTGGAAGTAATGGTTCTACACCATCACAAAATGTAAAGATTTCTAGAGGCAAAACAGGTGATTTAACTTATACTGCTAATTATAAAAAAGTAAGTAATAATACTCCTAGTGAACCAACTAATCCATCTAATCCGACGAGTCCAGGTAATCCAACAAATCCTACTCCAACAGAACCAACAAATCCAACACCATCAGAGCCAACTAACCCAAGTAATCCTGGTATAGATAGTAAAAAGACATTAAGCAGTGTTTCAATAAAAACTAAGCCAAATAAATTAACATATTTTGAAGGTGAAAAGATTAATACAAAAGGAATGGTATTAAAACTTATATATAATGATAGTTCTACTAAAACTGTTGATTGTTGTTTTTCGGTTAGTCCTAATACTGCTACTAATGTTGGAAAACAAAGTATTAAAGTTACTTATGAAAATAAAACAACTTCTTATGATATAGAAGTTAAAAAAGTTTTAGTAAATAAAATTACTATAAAAAGTCTTCCATATAGAACTACTTATTATGTTGGTGAAAAATTCTCTTCTAAAGGATTAAGTATTAATTTAGTTAAAAATAATAGTTATGTTGATACTTTAACTACTGGATTTGATTTATCTCTTAAAGATGGGACTGCTCTTAACAATGAAGGTAAGATTACTGTTACTGTAAAATATCAAGACTTTAGTGTATCTTTTAGTATAAATGTTATTTCTAAAAAACAATCTGGTTTAGTATTAAAATCTAGACCTACTAAAACTAATTATTTAGTTGGGGAAGGTATTAGTTATGATGGATTAGAACTTGAATATATAGAAAATGGAAAAATAATTAATGTAGCAACAAAATATAAAACATCTTTAGCTGAAGGAACTATATTGAATAGTGCTGGAACTAAGACAATAAAAATTACTTATAATAATAAAACAGTTAGTTTTGATATTAATGTACGTGAAGTAAAAAAGATTTTTGTTAAGGAAGATACTTTGAAATTAAAATATGATATTGATGAAACACTTAATTTAGATAATTTAATTTTAAATGTTTCTTATACTGATGGTACTTATGAAGAAATAACATCTGGATATTTTAGTTCATTAAAGAGTGGCACAGTACTTAAGAAAAATAATAATAGAATTATATTTAAATACGGTGGAAAAGAAGTAACTGTGAATATTATGGTCGGTGAAGAAGAAAAGGTTAAAGAAAGTAAATTTAATTATAATTTAATACTTATACCTGTATTTATTGTGATAGTTATAATAGTACTTGTGTTTGCGATTAAGCCTAAAAGTTATTACTAGTTAATAACTTTTTTGTTTATATTTATTGTTTACATAAAAAGTGTAAAACATAAAAGTTATAAAATACTTAGCAAAGCCGGTATTTACCTAGAAAGATTGCCATGTGTAAATCAAAAGCAATTTGTTGTTTTTGTGAAAGAATGTTGAAATTAATTATGTAAAGTGTAACGATTAATTTGTAAGTTGAGTATATAATTGTGTAGTAGAATGTATTATGTATTTTTAAACTTATATTATTTATTAGAAGGAGGATGAACTGTATGAATAAGAAAGTGTTAGTTACTTTTTCAATTATTTTTATTGTTATTGTACTTGCATTAATTTTCTTTTTAAACAGAAAAGTAGTTGTAACATTTGATTCTGATGGAGGTAGTAGTATTAATGATGTATCTGTTAGAATAAATACAACAGTGTCTAAACCAATTGATCCTACTAAAGAAGGATATAACTTTGTTATGTGGATGCTTGATGGTAAAGAGTATGATTTTTCAAGTAAAGTTACTAAGAATATTACATTAAAAGCTGCTTGGGAAAAGATATCTGGTGAAGATGATAGCAAGACTACTTATGAAATAACATTAGAATATGATGGTAAGACTGATACTATTAAGGTTAGCGATGGTAAAATTTCTAGTTTACCTGTTCCAACTAAAGACGGATATGATTTTGTTGGATGGTTTAATGGAAATAATGAAGTTAAAGCAGGAGATACTGTAACTGGAAACATGACATTAAAGGCTAAATTCGAGAAAAAGAGTGATAGTACTACAACTAATGATGACACTACTAAATATTCAATTTCATTTGATTCAGATGGTGGAAGTAAAATTTCAGGACAAATAGTTAGTGAAAATGGTAAAGTAAAGAAACCAAAAACACCAACTAAAACTGGATATACTTTTGTTGGATGGACTTTAGATGGAAAAAGTTATGATTTTTCTGGCAAAGTTACTAAAGATATGACATTAGTTGCTTCTTGGAAAAAAATGCTGAAACTGTTGAATATACTGTTAAATTTGATTCTAATGGTGGGAGTGCTGTTAAAAGTCAAAAGATTGCAAAGAACGCTAAAGCAAGTGAACCTATTACTCCTACTAGAGATGGTTATAAATTCTTAGGATGGTATTTAAATGATAAATTATATTCATTTAATACGGCTGTCACTAAAAATATAACTTTAACAGCTAAATGGGAAAAACTTCCTGAATTAACATATTCTATTGAAGATGAACCTGGATCTGTAGTTGGACAAGTTAGAATTTATATTCTTGCTGATAATGTTAAAGTCGCAGGTAGTGCTACTGTTACTACTAATACTGGTAAAAAAATAACTATTGATATACCTGTTGATGGATTTGTTACAAATAAAGCTAAAGTAGTAAAAGTTGAAGATTTAAAATTGAAATAATATAAGGAGGAGTTATGAAGAATATTAAAAAATTAATAATAAGTTTAGTTATCTTATCTATTGTTACTTTTAATGTTCAAGCTAAAGTAAGAGATGATGTAAGCGAATATACAACTGATGTTTATGTTATTGGTTCAACTAGATTTGATAAAGGCTATATTGTAACTGCATCACGAGCTGCTAATGCTGGAGCTGATGAAGCTTTTGTTCAAAATAATGTATATAAGAACACTGCTTTTAGAGGCAAAGATATTAAAACATACTATTATAGTAAACTTGATAGTACTTGGAGTGAAGTACTTGAGAATAATGGGGGACTTAGAGAATTAACTGCTGATGAAGTAAATAAGTTAGTTGGTGCTTTAGATATTTTCTATGTAAATAACGTTGAAAAAACATTAGAAGTACCATTTGATAAACCTGTAGATGAAGACTCAATAGTTGGACCTTTTAGTGGAGAAGCTAAAGTAGAAGATAATAAAATAATTATTCCAGCTACATGGATAAATGGATTTAGTTTCACTTCTGAAAAAGCAAATGTTGAAGTAGAAATGGGACTTGGAGAAAAAGATGGAACTTTAGATGAATATGATGAACCAATCATTAGAATGGATGCTAAAGTTGAAGCTACTTTACCAAGTGAAGTAGAATTTGAAAAAGAATTTGAATTTTCATTAACTGTTAAAGCTAATGGAAATGAGCGAAAAGAAGTAACTGCTACTGGTGGTATTACTTCTTACAATAATAATTCATTAAGTAGTTTAAAATATTATGATGAAACAACTTCTAGTTGGAAAGAAATTTCTAATTTAGGAGATGCATTTGGAAATACAATTAAAGATGTAACAATTAAATACAAAGCTACTTTAAATTATAATGGTGAAAATGAATTAAATTTTGCATTAAATACATCTGATGGAAAAACATATAAAACAATTAATACAGTATATGTTTATGATGGTTTATCAGTAGTTCTAGTAAATGGCGTAGATTATATGGATATGGAAGCTGCTGTTGCTAGTAATTCAAATGGAACATTTAAATTCTTAAAAGATTATGAATTAACTTTTAAATTAAGTTTTAGTGGTAATGTAACATTAGATTTAAATGGTAAAACTATTAGTATTCCTAAAGGACTTAAAATTGCTTCTGTTAAAGAAGGAAACTTAACTGTTAAGAATGGTACTATTAAAGGTATGGATTATGCTCTTCAAGCTGAAGATGATTCAACATTAACAGTTGAAAAAGATGTAAATATTATTCTTGATGATGCAAGTATTACTAAAAAAATATGGTATTACATACTGGGATAACTCAACAGTAAACTTTGAAGGAAATATTACTGTTACTGGTGACTCTATTGGTATTAGTGGCAATGGTAACTTAAGTAATACTGGTAAATTAAATATTACTGGTGGAACTATCACTGTATTAGAAGGAGCTGGACTTTATTTACCAAATGCTGGTACTACAAAGATTAGTGGTGGTGAAATAACTGCTAATACTGGTATAGCAATCAGATCTGGTGAACTTAATATTACTGGTGGAAAAATAAATGCTACTGGAGACAAGGCTGTTCCAAATCCTAGAGGTGGTGGAATTAACTTTACTGGAGATGCAATATATATTGAAGAAAATGCATCATATCAAGACAATATTAAAATAAATATTACTGGTGGTGAAATAACTAGTAAAAATGGTTATATTATTCAAGAAGTAAATAATACAACTGATCAAGTATCAGTTATAACTGGTAAATATACAACTAAACATATTCTTATGAATGATGGAGTTGTAACTTACTATTATGATGATGAGGAAGCTAATCTTGAAGTTACTGAAAATGGTGTAACAAATAAATATGAAAGCACTGATATTTCTACATTATTAAATGCTGTAAAAGATGGTAGTACTGTTAAATTATTAAATGATGTTTCTGTTTCAAAAGCATTTGAATTAAACAATGGTAAAATTACTCTTGATTTAAATGGTAAAACATTAAACTTTACAGAAAAAGGTTCTAAATTAAGAATTAGATATAATACTAATTTAACTGTTAAAAATGGAACTATTAAAGGCATGGATTATACATTACAACCTGAAGATGATTCAACTTTAACTGTAGAAAAAGATGTAAATATTATTCTTGATGATAAGAGTATCACTAAAAATAAATATGGTATTGCGTATTGGGATAAATCAACAGTAAACTTTGAAGGTAATATTACTGTTACAGGAGACTCTATTGGTATTTCTGGAAATGGTGGAGTAAGTAATACTGGTAAATTAAATATTACTGGTGGAACTATTACTGCTACTGAGGGTGCTGGACTTTATTTACCAAACGCTGGTACTACAATAATTAGCGGTGGTAAAATTACTGCTGGAACTGTATTAAATATTAAAGCTGGTTCACTTGAAATAACTGCTGGTGAATTTAAAGCAACAGGAGATAAAAAAGATCCTTCAGCTACTACAGGTCAAAATAATAATACTGGTGATGTAATTATTATTGAAGAAAACACAAGTTATCAAGACCATGTTATAGTAAATGTAACTGGTGGAACATTTGAAAGTGTAAATGGATATATTATTCAAGAATATAATCCAACACTTGGCACTGAAAATGAATTAACTTCTGTAATAACTGGTTTATATACAGTAAAAAATAATATAAATGAAAATACATTCTACTACACATTAGAAAATAAATAAATTTAAAAGACTCTAGTAAATCTAGAGTTTTTTTGTCATAAAAAATAATTTATTTCATATTTATTACTAAATGCTAGAAAGAAGGTAAATATGGATAAATCAGAAATTATAAAGAGTTTGGGTAAAAAAGGTAATGGTGAAATATATTTAGGAGTAGTAGGTGCTGTTCGTACAGGGAAAAGTACGTTTATTAAAAAATGTATTGAAAATTTGATTCTTCCATATATCGATGATGAAGTAGAAAAGAAAAGATGTATGGATGAAATACCTCAAACTGCTCAAGGTAAAACTATTATGACAATAGAGCCTAAATTTGTTCCTAGTAGTGGAGCTAATATTAATATTGATGGGTTAGTTACTAATGTTAAATTAGTTGACTGTGTTGGCTTTGTAACGCCTAATTCGCTTGGATATGAAGATGAACTTGGAAATCCTCGTATGGTTAAAACTCCTTGGTTTAGTGAAGAACTTCCTTTTGTTGAAGCAGCTGAGATTGGGACTGAGAAAGTTATTAAAGATCATGCTACTATAGGAATAGTAGTAACTACAGATGGAAGTATATTAGACTTACCTAGAAGTAATTATGTACAAGCTGAAGATAAAGTTATAACAGAACTTAAAAGTATTAATAAACCATTTATAGTTATTATGAATAGTGTTCATCCAATGGCTAATGAAACTATAAGTATGAGTGAAGCTTTAAAAGAAAAATATGGTGTGCCAGTAATACCAATTAGTGTTGAAAATATGACTGAAAGAGATATTACTGAAATATTAAAAGAAGCTTTATATGAGTTTCCAGTTGATCATATTGAATTTAATATACCGGATTGGGTAGGTGTATTAAAGAGCGAACATCCTTTGAAACAAAAATTTATAGAAAAAATGAAAGATTCTATTGTTAATGTTGATAAATTAAGAGATGTTGAAAATATAAATTTAAATTTAGAAGATAATAGTGAAATTACGAAAGCGTATATTTCTAAACTTGATACTGAAAACTCTGAAGTAACTATTACTATGGAAGCAAGTGATGAACTATTTAATGAGATACTTAAGAGTGTAGTTGGAACATCAGTTAATAGTAAAGGGGATTTATTAAAAGTATTTCAAGATGTTAGTGAAGGAAGAAGTGAATATGAAAGTATAAAAGGTGCTTTAAAACAAGTATATCAAACTGGATATGGTATAGTACTTCCTAGAGTTACTGATATGAAACTAGATAAGCCTGAGATTATAAAACAGGGTGGTAGATTTGGAATTAAGCTTAAAGCAAAAGCATCAAGTGTACATATGATTAAGGTTGATGTTGAAAGTAGTTTTGAACCAATCATTGGAAGTGAAATACAAAGTAAAGAATTGATAGATTACATAATGAAAGATAATGATGATCCAGAAAAAATATGGAAAAGTGAAATATTTGGAAGAAGTCTTAATGAAATAGTACAAGAAGGTATACAAGCTAAGTTATCATTACTTCCGGATGCAGCTAAATATAAATTATCTCAAACTATAACTAAGATGGTTAATAAAGGAAGTAATAACTTAATAGCTATAGTATTATGACACTCATAAGAGTGTTTTTAATTTGTATATATTTTATTTAATAAATTTGGTATAATGATTAATATAAGGAGATAAAAAATATGAATGAAAATAATAATTTAAATAACAATCAAGATAATAATTTAAATAGTAATGTAGAATCTACTTTACCTCAAGGGGGAGCTACTAATACACCAATAATGACACCTGAAGCTCCAGCGCCAACACCTGTGGTTGAAACAACAAATACACCTCCAGCTGCACCCGAAGTTTCTCAAACTATTACTGAGGCACCTATTATGCAAGGAAGTAATAATGAAGTAGCACAAACTCCTATTGAGAATGTTATGCCTCAAACACTTATTAATGAAACTAAAAACGAAAATGCAAATCAAACAAAACCTAAAAAGAAACATCATTTTTTTAGATCGTTTTTTAGTTTATTAATTACACTTGCATTCTTTGGATGGATTTGTATTCTAGGTTATGATTTTTATAACATTACTAATAAAAATGAACCAAAATTTTGTATAGAAAAGGGAACTATAAAAAATGATGATGGTAGTGTTCAATGGTGTTTAGGAGCCGGATATAAAACATATCATTATGACTATGGTGATTATGAAGCTTATGAATTTGGACCTTTTTGGCAAGAAGTTAAAACTTTAGAAGAAATTAAAAACAAATAATTTCTTCTTTTTTTAAAGTGTTTTAATTATATACCTCCTAAAATATAATTAGGAGGTATATATGTATAAATATATTAAAGCTTATGAATTAGGTTTTATAGAAGGTATAAAAGATGCTTTAAAAGAAGAAAATAAAACATTTAAAAAAATAAATGAATTAGATATTATGTCAAAACTTTATGATGTAGGTTATATTGCAGGTTATATAAAATGTATAAATTATCTTAAAAACAATCTTTAAAATATTTAAATTATAGTGTATAATGATATTATAATCGAGGTGAATAGATGAAAAACGGTTTTACATTAGTTGAATTATTAGTAGTTATTGTAATTACTGTTACAGTTAGTGCAGGATCTGCGATGCTTTTTGGCAAAAGTAATGCTGATACTAATGAAGAAGATCTAAGAGGTAAATATCGTGAGATGCAAAGAGCTGCGGTTATATATACTGATTTAAATGATAGTTGGAGAAATGCATTAAATGAGAATGGAGAAGTTAGTGTTAAATTAGGTGAACTTCAAAGTACTAATTTTGTTTCTAAGAATTTTTCTAATACGGTTACAAAAGAAGTTTTTCCAAGAAATTATATTATAAAATTATATATTGCTTCTTCCGGAGATAATCAATATTTAGATTCATGTGTTGTTAGATATTCTGGAGGACAAGAAATTTGTATTGCAAATAGTAGAGGATATAATTGTGGTTGCTGTGATAGCCCAATATCTTCATTTAATAAAGCATGTAATAATTAGATAGAGGATGATATAATGAAAATTAAGAAAAAATATTTAATTTTAATGGTTTTAACTTTACTAGTTAGTGTAGGTACATTTACATATGCTTATTTTGAAGGCACTATATTAAATGACGGAGTTAATACCACTACTGTAACGACTGGTAGTATTAATATTAATATATCAGATACTAGCGTTGTTGCTACTGATGTTAAACCTTTAGTAACAGAATCAGATACTAGTGAAAATAGTAATCAATTTGTTTATGAGCAAGCATCTTTTGTTAAAAAATTTACTATTAGTAATGATAATGATTCATTAAATGTATGTACTGGTTTATATTTAAAAATTAATAGTATTGATTCACCACTTGTAAGTCAATATTTTAGATATAAAATTGTTCAAGATGATACTGGAACATCTATAGAAGGAGATTTCAGTAATGCTAGTACACAAGAAGATACATTTTTAGGTTCTTTATATTTCTTTAGTAGTGGAGAATCTAAATCATATACTATGTATATATGGATAGAGTATGCTGATAGTGTTGATCAAACTAGTATGCTAAATAAAACTATGAATGCTACTTTGTACGTTAAAGCAGTTGATTGTAAGTTAAAAGAAAATTGTGATACTAGAACTACTTATAGTATCAATTATAAATTAAATGGTGGTAGTGGTTGTTATAAGACTGCTATTAAGGCAAATAGTACACTAGGTTCTGTTTGTGAGCCATATAGGGATGGTTATAAATTTGCTGGTTGGTATAGTGATGCTTCTTTAACTACTGAGGCTGATACAAGTATTTCTAAAATTCTTAATAATGATGAGTTATTTTATGCTAAATGGGAAAAGGTATCTTCAGTTGATGATGATGACGTTGATATTCCTGCTCCTACTGTTGTTTGCGAGAGATATAAAAAAAATTGATACAGCAGAAGTATATTATTATAGAGCAATACTAACAAATAATTTTAATCCTACGTATTCATTAACGTCTATTGATTATTGCGTTAATGGTACTGGTTCAGTTAGTGACCAAAGAACTCCAATTATGATACAAAAATTGAACTTGTTATTTGCCAGAAAGTCCTTATTTATAGCGAAAATATAGCCTTTTCTAAATTAAATATAATTTAGGAGAGGCTATTTTTTGTGCTCTAAAATGGGTAAAAAAGATAATGAAAATAGATAGTTTTATAGTCAAATTTTTATAAGTGTTGCTTATAATAAGTATTCAATGAAAAAAATATAGTCCACAAAAATTTTTGGATAAAATTTATATGGTTTATTGATATGAAAAATTTTTTATGGCACAATTATAATACCTTGATAAAAACCATATAATATACAGATGAAAATGGAGATGAAAATTTATGAAAAATAAAAATATTAGTAAAACCAAATCGTATGGAAGACCCGCTGGCAGAATTAAAACTTCAAAAATTGAAGTTGCTATTGAACCAGAAATAAAGGATGAATTTATGAAATTACTTCAAGAAGAAGGAAAAAAGGCATCTGTTGAAATTGGTATTGAGGTTAGATTTGAAAAAGAAAATATAAATTCTTTAACAGGTGATGGAGAATTGATGCTTTCAATACTAGCGTCATTTGCACAGGAGGAATCAATATCAATAAGTAATAATATAAAATGGGTCATTAGAAAAAAATTTGAAAAAGGTATACCGAACTGTGGACTGAATATTTATGGTTATAGGTGGAAAAAGAAAAAATTGATAGTAGTACCAGAAGAAGCGGAAATTGTTAGATATATCTATGATAATTATTTACAGAATAAAGCATATCAAAAAGTTGCTGATGAATTAAATCAAATGGGAATAAAAGCATATAAAGGTGGAAAATTTGGACCATCAAGTGTGCATGAAATACTAACTAATATAACTTACACAGGTAATTTACTATTGCAAAAGTATTATATTGCAGATCCAATAATGAAAAAAGAAAAAAAGAATAAGGGCGAGCTTACTCAATATTTTGTTGAAAACAATCACGAGGCAATTATATCGATGGAGCAATTTAAAAAAGTACAGCAAGAGTTTGAAAGAAGAAGAAAATTAGGAGTAAGAGCTAATCAGTCTTTACACACAACTTGTTTTACATCCAAGGTTAAATGTCCGTTATGTGGTAAGAATTATAGGCGAAGTGGAAAGAAAAACAGACTTGGAAAGGACTACACATATTATGTTTGGGTTTGCTTAACAAAAAGTGAAAAGGGTGCAAAATACTGCTCTGCAAAAGTTGTTCCAGAAGAAGAATTGAAAATAGCATCATGTAGGGCATTAGGTTGGAGCAACTTTGATGCAGAACTATTTGATGAAACTATTGAAAAGGTCGTACCTATTGGAGAAGATATGCTAGAGTTCCATTTTTATGATGGAAACATTGTAAAACAAGAATGGCATTCAACTGCAAGACAAAGAGGATGGACTGAAGAAAGAAAACGTATAACTTTAGAAAAAAGATTGAAAACAATGGAGGAGAGAAAAAATGCAAAAAAATGTAAGAACAATACCTGCAACAGTAAATTTGTTTAATTCAACTCCAATTTCTGATAATAAGAAAAAAAGAGTAGCTGCATATGCTAGAGTTTCAACAGACCAAGAAGAACAATTAACAAGTTATGAAGCTCAAGTTGATTATTATACTAATTACATTAAAGCACGTGATGATTGGGAATTTGTAGATGTTTATACAGATGAAGGTATAAGCGGAACGTCTACAAAACATCGTGAAGGATTTAAGAAAATGGTAGATAATGCAATGGCAGGAAATATTGATTTGATTATAACTAAATCAGTATCAAGGTTTGCAAGAAATACTGTAGATAGTCTTACAACAATTAGAAGTTTGAAAGAAATAGGTTGTGAATGCTATTTTGAAAAAGAGAACATCTGGACATTTGATGGTAAAGGAGAATTACTTCTTACAATTATGAGTTCATTAGCACAAGAAGAAAGTAGGTCTATATCTGAAAATGTTAAATGGGGTCATAGAAAAAGATTTGCTGATGGAAAGGTTAGTGTTCCGTTTAGCAATTTTCTAGGGTATAAAAAAGGAGAAGATGGAAATCTTGTGGTAGACGAAGAACAAGCAGAAGTTGTTAAAAGAATATATCGAGAGTTTTTAGCAGGCTCTACTCCTGTTTCTATCACTAAGTCATTGATGAAAGATGGAATAAAAAGTCCAATGAACAAAGATAAATGGAATGCATCCACAGTAAGAAGTATTTTGAAAAATGAAAAGTATAAAGGCGATGCATTACTTCAAAAAAATTATACAGTG
>CAVIUL010000036.1:0-13042 GCA_963645885.1 bacterium
TCTTAAACAACAAAAAAAATCAATCATTTCTGATTGATTTAATCATTAACATCGCATTGGTGCGACGATTTTTGCTTCTGGAGCCGTAGTTGAGTGATTACACAACTTTTCTCACTTGAGGATGATATATAAATCATCCATTTAGATGATTGTATCATATTATATTCTTTTTTTGAATAACTATTCAATATATTCCATCATTTTATTGTAAACTCTATCTCTAAGTTCTCTTAAATCATCTGTATCTTTATATTCAATACATATTTCATCAGGTATTTTTTTATGCTTTATTGCATTTGTATTAATTTTTTCCTTAAAATCTTGAATTTGATAATTTATATATCTTAATTTTTCGTCATCATCTAACGGAGTAAATTCGCAAATCAGATTAATTCTAGATTTAAATTCAGGAGACATTTTACTATTAAATTCTTGTTCATCATTAATATTTGATGTAAATACAATAATATACCCATTTAAATCATATTCTCGTCCCATTGAATCGGTAAACTTGCCGTCTTCTAGCAGTTCTAAAAAGAAGTTTTTAATTTCTGAATCTGCTTTTTCAAATTCATCGCAAATAATAACTCCAACATGATTTTTACTAATCTTTTTACTTAATTCTCCACCATCACATCCAATATAACCTGCAGGGCTTCCAATTAAACTATTTAATGCATCTCGACTAGAATAATTTCCAAAATTGATTTTTATTATTTTAGATTCTGAATTTATTGTTTTACTAAGAATTCTACCTATTTCTGTTTTTCCTAATCCAGGTTTTCCAAGAAGAAATAGAGAAAATATTTTTCTTTTATTTAATTTATTCAATATCAAAAAATTTTTTAAATCACTTTTTAAATTTTTTTTAAATTTTGAATGTCCTATCAATTTCTCATCAATAGATGATAATAAATTAGATAATTCTTCTTCATCTAAATCAATTATTCTTCTTAACATATTTGGCTCCTCAGATGGTAATTTTGCTTCGGAAACGTTTGTTAGTAATTTTGAGATATCTAAATATTCTGAGAAGGTTAATCTTAGATACTTTTTTACATCATCTAATTTATCCACGTCAACAATTATTTTTGTTTTATCACTCATTGATGAAAATAATTGTTCTAATAAATATATAATATGTTCTGCACCCTTCATACTTTGTAATGAACTAGTAATATCTATAATTATTTCATTTTCATAATCTTTTACAGAAGGTAAATTAGCAAAATTAGTTAGTATAATTTTGTTTTTATTACACTCATTTTCAATTTCTGAAAATTGATAATCATTATAGTAATATATTTTATGCCTAATATTTTTTTCTAGTATTTTTATTTCTTCCTCTTTATCATATAAAGGTAGTGCTTCATCAAATGTTAAAGGAAAAATGTTTAGGGCTTCATCAACATATTGGTAATTAATGATGAGTTTATTACTTGTATCTAGTTTGTTTAAACTCAATCGTACAGAATATCTGTGTAATGGTTCTTGGCGTACATATAAAATCAAATCTGTTATATCAATAATGGTATCTTGTACATCATCTAGAATACTTTTAGAATCTAATATTTCAAACCCACATATATTTCCATTATTATCACTATAATATTGTTCAAATTCAGCTCTATTTCTATAAAAATATAATTTATTTCTCATCATTTTTCTTTCCTCTCAAGAAATTAAAAAATTTCTTATACCACGGAAGCTTTTCTTTGATTGGTTCTTCTTTGAATTTTACTTCCTGAATTATTGCAATAATATCTATGTAATGATATTCTTCATTTATTTTATTTTTCTTTGTTTCTTGCTTTTGTTTTTCATTACTTTGTATAAATTTAGAACTTGTATTATCAACTGTTTCATTATTATTTGTCATAAAATAATTAAGCGTATTATTAGTTATATCTAAAATATTATTTTTGTTTTTATAAATTCCAATAAGACTAACTTTTCCTAGTAAAACATCATCAACATTATAATTATTTTCGAATTCATTTTCGATTTCAAAAGGTATTTTTATGACAAACTTATTTTCTTTATCACTTTCTATATTACCTAATAAAATATATGAATAATCTTTTATCATCGAGCTAACAACATTATTTATATCTATACCATCCACTTTCATTCCCTTTAATGCATCTCTTTTTAAGAGTAACATTTGTTGTAAAGTCCCTCTATCAAGAATTGATAATTGTACATTATTTATTTGTACTAAATCACCCTCTTTGAATTCGCTTATTTTTTTATCAGTTATACATTTTTCTTTAATTTTGTTTAACAATACGGATTTAGTAGTTTTAATATCTAAGTTTTCAATAATTTTTGATGATGACGAATATTCAGAAATTTTATTTGATTCAATTACAGATTTTATACTAGCTAAATAGTCTGAATCTGTTTGAAGGGTTCCACCAATTGATATATTTCTATTCTTTGAAAATTTTGAACTAGTGTTTCTTTCTTGTTGAATATTTGTCATTATAGCATTATTAATCATCATAGATAACTCATAAACTTTATTTAAATTTAAATAGTATAAATTAAAACACTTATCTACAGAACTCTTTTTCATTGCATACCTTCCTCCTGAGTTTTTGTTTTTTATTTTATCATAATTTAAAGACAAAATCCATCTATCTCATTAATTATTGAAAATCTATGGTATAATAAATATGAAGAAAAGTTATAAGGAGGAAAAAATGCCAAAAAAGAAAAAGTTTAAAATATTAAGTCTATTTGCAGGTGCTGGTGGCTTGGATTTAGGATTTGAAAAAGCAGGATTTGAAATAGTATATGCAAATGAATACGATAAATCAATTTGGGAGACTTATGAAAAAAATCATACTACACCTTTAGATCATAGAGATATTAGAAAAATAAATTCAAGTGAATTACCAGATTGTGATGGTATAATCGGTGGACCTCCTTGCCAAAGTTGGAGTGAAGCTGGTTCTTTAAAAGGAATAAATGATTCAAGAGGACAACTATTTTATGATTTTATAAGAATATTAAAAGATAAAAAGCCAAAATTTTTTGTTGCTGAAAATGTATCTGGAATGCTATCTAAAAGACATCAAGAAGCTGTAGATAATTTCATAAAATTATTTGAGGAAGCTGGGTATGAAATGCATATTCAATTGTTAAATGCAAATGACTATAATGTTCCACAAGATAGATTAAGGGTTTTTTATGTTGGGTTTAGAAAAGACTTAAACGTTAATTTTAAATTTCCAGAACCATTAAGTCATAAACCTACACTAAAAGACACTATATACGATTTGAAAGATAATGCAATACCAACTCTAGATAAGAACAAAACAAATGGTGATAAATGTAAATTTCCAAATCATGAATATATGACTGGTTCATTTTCAACTATATATATGTCAAGAAATAGAGTCAGGAGTTGGGATGAACCATCATTTACCATTCAAGCAGGAGGAAGGCATGCACCTTTACATCCACAAGCACCAAAAATGATTCAAGTTGAAAAAAACAAAAGAATCTTTGAACCAGGAAAAGAAAATTTATATAGAAGATTATCTGTTAGAGAATGTGCAAGAATTCAAACATTTCCAGATGACTTTATATTTTACTACAATGATGTAGCTACTGCATATAAAATGATTGGTAATGCTGTGCCAGTAAATCTTGCAAAAGCTGTTGCAGGAGAAATAAAAAATAGTTTGGAGGGTTTAGTTAATGAATAGTAATATATTAAAAGCAATGAATAACATAACAGTCTATGGCTCTAATGAATTGTTAAGGTTTTATGTTGGTAATAATAGAGCAAATAATATGGGAGATGCTCTAGAGGTATTTGTTAAGGATATTTTTTGTAATTCATTTAGTTTTAGCGATGAAGAAGCATTAGAAAAGTATGGTGAAACATTTTCATATTTAGGAAATGCAAGTAATCCACCTGATATTATCATAAGAGGTGGAGACGCAATCGAAGTTAAGAAAATCGAAGGATTTAGTTCACTTGCACTAAATAGTTCACATCCAAAACAAAAAATACATAGTGATTCAACCATGATTACTAATGCATGTAAACATTGTGAAGATGATATTGGAGGATGGACTGAAAAAGATTTAATATACTTTGTCGGTAATGTTAATAAAAACAAATTAAAATGTTTAACTATAGTTTATGGTGATTGCTATTCAGCAACTGATGAAATATATTTGAGAATAAAAAGTAAAATTAAAACTGGAGTTGAAGAGATAAATGGAATTGAATTTATCCATACAAATGAAATAGGAAAACTAAAAAAAGTTGATCCACTTGGAATAACTGATTTAAGGATTAGAGGTATGTGGCATATTGAAAATCCAAGAAAAGTTTTCAATTATGTAATGGACAAATATTATAATGAAAATAATGAAATGAATGTATTTTTAATAATGAAGAAAGAAAAATATAATTCTTTTGATAAAGAGGATAGAGATTTAATTGAAAATAATCCTTTTTTAACAACGGAAGATATTAAAATTAAAAATCCAGATAATCCAGCAAACTTAGTAGAAGCAAAGCTAATATTTTACCATATCTAAAAAAGATGATTCTAAAGTTATGTTTATAACTCAAAATCATCTTTTTCTTTACTTTTGTTTTCTTTTATTGATTTATTATAGTCTAAAATATTATCAAAAGTTTTATTGTTGATAATATTATTATCGTGCATATCTTCTAACACTTCTAAGTAAGTTTCTTTCTTACTATCTCTTTTTATCATTCTCTTAAATAAATTTACTAACTTCTTAAAGAATTCTTCTAATTGTTGTAATCTGTATTTAAGATTAAAATTATCTTGCTTTAAATCACTAATTAATTCTTCTTGATTTTCTGTTTTAAAAGTGAGATTTTTAACTCGTAGTTCTAGTGCTTTATTATTTTCGGTAAGTACCTTAATTGCTTTTTTATCTTCTTTTATGGTTTGATTTAAACTATTAAGTGAAGAAGAAAGACCATTTATTTTTTTATATTCATTATTAGTTTTATCAATTTTATCAATATAATTTTCTAATATTTTTTTATCTTCGTTTGATAGGAAGTAAGTATCTTTTTTTAAAGAAGCTTTTTTTAGATTTAATATTTTATCTTTTATATTGATTGTGTCTTTATCAAGTTCAATAGAATTGTTATTAATGGTTTCAAGATTCTTTTGATTTTTTTCAATCAAATCTTTAGTGTCTTGATAATTAATCATATCAGATACATGAATATCTTTATTTCTACCTTTTAATTTTTTCTTTAAAGTAGCATCTAAATCGTATTCTTTATTATATTCTTCAATACATAAAATTCTCATTTTATCTTGCAATTCTTTTAGTGAATTTCTTGTAAAAACATCAGTTTTACCGACTTGCATAGACATACCAGTTTTACAATTGTATTTTATGGGTACACCAACTATATGAAGATGTGGAGAAGTTTCATCATAATGAATAATAGCACTACAGATTTTAAAATTTGGAAGTAATAATTCTAAATCATCAACTTGCTTTATAAAAACATTTGTCATTTTATGCTTATATGTCATTGATTTAGTATCCCAAAACTTTTTATCTCCAAGTTCGATTATTATTTGTACTGCTAAATCACTTTTTGAATTATTACTAATTTTTTTGAAATAATCATCTATTTTTCTGTCGTCTCTTGTTTGCTTATTGTTATATTCTAATCTTGCTTTTTCAAATTTATTTTTATAAAAATGCAATACATCATTATATAGTGAAGTAGTTCCTTTTATAACCACAATTTCATCTTGTTTATTATCATATTTTCTATAGTTATGTTTATCAGCTGTTGATAATTGTTTAGCATTTTGAATAGCATTATTACTCATAGAATTAGTTCCACTAACATTATTTTTTGATGTTAATCTTACACTATTTTTCTTGTTTTTATCACTTCCAATATGGAAAGAGTAAGAAAGTTCTTCCATTTTATCACCATCCTTTTTTAGGTATATTTTGTTTTGACATAATATATAACCCCCTAGGTATCTTGTCATACTAACAAGATACCAGTGGGCTAAGGTTTAGCACCTTAGAATCCGTTTGCTTTATTTCATAATATTTCAAAACTTTGTAATGAAATAAAACTACATAAAGAATTGATATAAAATACTATCGCCACTTTCATTGAACAAGTTCAACAAAACGTGCCACGTATTTTATTTTTTTTATTAATTCAATTTTAATCGGTTTACTAGGAACATCTTTTAAATCTCTTAAAGGTGTAAAAGATGCTTCGGTAGGAATGTAGTTAAATAATTTATCTAACTCATCTTTATCTTTAGTTACAACAATGTTATCTTCCTTGATATATATAATTCCGAATCTATATTCTTCCATTTTTACTTCTGAATCCTTTTTATAATAATCTTCTAATGGGAATACTCTTACAATAGCAGAATTATCTTTTATAAAGTTAAAAAAGAAAACTTGATTTTTAACATAGTATGTTGCTTCAGTATAAGATACGTTGTAGAAATTTTTAAGCCTCATAACAATTTCTCCAACTTCTTCTTCAGGTAAGTAATTACTAAACCTTAATTCTCCAACAACATTCCCAAATACAGCAGGAGTTGGTCTATCAATATAACCTTTATCATATAGTTCGTTGCATGGTTTTGCAATTGATTCTCTAAAGTTGATATTTTTAACAAAGCATTCTTTTCCGACTAATTCAAGTTCAATAGTATCTACATAATTCATAACTAAAGTTGCTTTTTCTTCACGAGTTCTTTTATTCCAAGTTTTAATTCTTTCTTGATATTCTTCTGGATGAAGCTTACTATTTATAAATGCGACATCACGAGATATCAATATATCTTTTGCTGAATAATTAAATACTTCAAATTTGTCAGCAGTATTTATTTTTTCTTCCAGTGATTTAATTGTATCTTCAATTATTTTTGCCTTTGCTTTATAATCATCAAGAGTAAATGCACCATCTACGTAAGCAAGCTTAGCTCTTTCTAGTCTTTGCTTTTGTGTATTAATTTCCTTATATATTTTGTCTCTTGGTTCATCAAAATTTTTAATTACCATTGGAACAAAGAACTGATTAACAATTGAGTCATACTCGGTTAGTTGATCAACAACTTCTTTAAAACCTCTTTCAATTTCTGTTTCTTTTATATTTAATTTACAATCCCTACAATAATAATAGAAATATTCATTACCTTTTTTCTTGCATGCTTTTCCACCTAAAATTCTTCCACATTTAGGACATAGACATTTTTGTAAAAATATATAAGTCAAAGTTCTAGAATATGCTCTTGAGTTATTTCTTTTTTGATGTTGACATTCTTCCCATAATTCTTTACTAATAATTGGTTCAACAACATTTTCATAATATGTAGGATTTTTAGTCCTTTTACCATGAATGAAATCTCCTTTATATATTTCATTTTCAATAATATGCAAAATTGTATTATCTCTCCAATTTTCTTTACCTAGAACTTTTTCTTCTTTAAATAAATTAGCAATTTTTTGATATGATAGTCCATTATGATACAAATTAAAAATTCTGATAACAATATCTTTAGTTGATTCATCAGGAACAAGCATTTTATCTACATGTTTATAACCAATTGGTGCTTGATGTGGAATGTGTCCTTGTTTTATTGCACCAGCAAGTCCAACTTTAGTTCTTTCAGAAGTTCTTTCTATTTCATTTTGAGATACACTCATCATAATACGTGAAATCATTCTACCATTTGAAGTAGTGGTATTAATATCGTCATATACAAAATCTAAATAAGCTTCATTTTCTTCTAAAAAACTTAATATATTTTCCCAATCATAAATACTTCTAGTGATTCTATCTTGTTTTAAGGCAATCATTGTATTTATTTTTTTGCTTTTAATATCTTCTTTTAATCTTTCCCATTCAGGTCTGTAGTTTCCTTTTTTGGCACTAATACCAGCATCTTCATAATAATCTACTATTTCAAAATTATTTAACTTGCAGTAAGCTTCTAATCGTTCTTTTTGTTCTGGTAAACTAAATCCTTCACGAGCTTGGTCTTCAGTTGATACCCTCATATAAAGACCAGCACGAACTTTAATGTCGTTATTTAATATTCCCATAAACTCAACTCCTTTACAAAAAAAGAGGAGAAAGTAGTATTAGTAAAGTCTAAATACTACTGACTCCTCAAAACGTTAATTATTATAAAATTTTGTTTACATATATATTTTATCATAGATGTACCTCTCTTTCTAGAGAATACTCTTTCATTGGTTATTTATAATATCATTTTTGAAAACAATGTCAATAGCTTACAAACTTTTAATATATTCTTGTAAGTCACTAATATTAATGCGTTTTTGTAAGTTTTCTACATATACATCTTTGTTATGATTAAATGCAAGAAATGTAGTACTTTTAATTATTATTTTATTTGGCTCAATATAATTAATATTTGTTTTTTCAATTTTACGAATAGAACCGTTAATAAAAGTTGGTTTAACATTACAAAAATCACAAATAAATTGAATCTTTGATTGAAGTTCTTCATCAATTGGAACTTCTTTTGTAATAATATTTAACATAAATAAACTCCTTTCTTATCTTAAATCTTCATCCCATTCAGTATATGGAACAGGAGCAGCTATTAATCTTTTAGATTCTGAATCGTACTTAATATACTTGTTGATTCTTAGTTCAAGTAAAGCATCTTTTATTGTTTCTTTATTATCAGTGCAATATTTTTGAATGTCTAATCCAATAATTTCATCATTAAATAAAACAATAGTTAAGAAACCTTTAGCATTTAAAGATAAGTTTTTATCTGTTAAATATTTCATTGTTGACTTGTAAATATTAAATTGTTTCATTATTTTCACCATCCTTTCTTTTTTGGATGGATGATTTATAAACACAAAAAAATCATTCTTTCGAATGATTCATATATGTAAGTTCGGATTTTCCGAACAGATTCCTCAATGGAGCCATAAAGGTTGAAGTCGGACAACCTTTAATTATCTAAACTATAGGTAGTAATAAACTACTAACTGATATAAGTATACCATGAAAATACCTAAATTTGGCAAAAAATAGATAATAATTATTAAGCAGGATAAAGGAATTGATAGCACCAATATATTTAATGCATTATAAATAAAGACTTTATAGTGCTATCATTTCTTATTTTGCACTTGCAAAATTAAGTTAAAAGTATGGAAGAACTCTACCATACTTTTCTATAAGATCTTATAAATAAAGGAAAAAACAAATGTAAATTAAAGTCCAAGTATTGGATTATAGTTATAAAATGTTGGATGAATCTTGGATGTTTAATTTTAGGACATTTGTATAAAAAGAGTATTATTAATGCTCACAATAACTGCTAATTCTATGTTCTATATTGCTAATCTTAGACTTTATAGTGTTAATTGAATTATCATTTTTATCTCTATATTCAAAAAATATACTTAATACTAAAGCACCTATGGCAATAATAACAGATATAATCGAAATCCAAAATGAACTTTTGATATTATTAATATTAATTCTAAATTCATATTCTTTTTTTAAATCTAGCAGTTGTTTATTATATTTGCAATAAATTTTTTTTATGTTTTCAAAGCCCTTTATTATATATTCATCTTTATAATGAATTTTATGAATATCAATACCATTAAATATAGAACTATATTTTTGAAATTTATAATTCAATTTTTCATATTGCTTATAATTCTTTCTTATTTTACTAATTTTACAATTATATAACCTAATCTTTTCGTTAGTTATATCTTTTTGCATCTCATCCAAAAGATAAAACGCAATAGAATTAATAAAAATATTTATGAATTCATTACCAGTGTGCTTTATTTTATATTCTTTTTCTTCAAGGTAAAAAATAACATTATTTGATCGATCAATTTTATTTTGAGATATCATAATGTTATACCACATAGTAGTATCTCTGAATGAATCACTTTCTTGACTTTTTCCAAGGCATACACTTTTATTCTTAATCTCTCTAGCAGAATAATGTTCTAATATTTCTAAATTTTGATAAAAAGATTCTGAACTATTTGTTACATTAAAGTTGGTTTGATATGTATTAATACTGATTGGTGGATTGTCTTTATAATCTAATTGAAGGGGAAGATATTTATTAAAAATTTTATTAAATCTACATTTGAACTCAATAATAAAGTTTTCATAATCATTATTGCGTTTTTGTTTAACGGATGTTCTACTTCTACTATAAAGATACTTTTTTTTATATTTCAACTTATCATAAATAGTTTCTATATTTACTTTTTCATTAAATATATTATTTATTTCATTATTAAACTTTTCAGTAACTTTTAAATCAAAAGATATTCCCAACATGTCATTTGATATTTCAAAAATATGAATTATTATAAAATCACATAATTCATATAGTTCATTATCTTTTGGTGATAATCTACATAATTCTGTACAACTATGATAATTTGTTGAAGTTATATAACTATCTATACATTTTTTTAATTCTTTATGTCTTAGTTCTCCACCTAAATAGCCTTTTAAATAATTATCTTTATATAAATTAATAATCCCCGGATAAATATTGTGACAATCTTTCTTAGAAATAATATTTAATAAGAATATATCGTTTAACCTTATATATTTATTTTTAGGCATAACAGTATTTTTTTCATCATAGGTTTTTTCTAAATCATCATCTGTATATAAAAATTTTTCCATATCAGTTAATGGTATAATTTTTGATGTTTTAGTTCTTATAGTTTTTTTTATATTCATTATCTTATTTAATAAAATATTTTCCTTATCTATTCTTTGCTTACTAAATTTATTTTTTATTTTCATTTCAAACCTCCAAATGATGTTATAACTTTATATTACACAAATTAAGTTTTTTTTATGTTTATTTTTTTTCACTTTAGTTATTCATGTATAATTAGTACTTGTTTTTGAACTATGTGCTGCATTTTTCCCTTTAATATTTTTTAAATTATATTTTCATGAAATTATAAATAATCCTCATTTTCTACTTAAGTTGATATGCCCATAAAAACTTACATAATTATTTTATCATAAATTCACTTAAAAATTATTATTTTAGCCTAATTTATGGTATAATTTATATGAGAGGATGGTGTCATATCATGGAATTTAAAAAAATGAAATTTATTGATTTATTTGCAGGTATTGGTGGATTCAGATATGCACTTGAGTCTTTTGGATGCAAATGTGTTTTTTCATCCGAATGGGATAAATATTGCCAAGAAAGCTATAATTTAAATTTTGGAGAAATTCCATATGGGGATATAACAAAAATAAATGAAAAAGAAATTCCAAGCTTTGATATATTATGTGCAGGTTTTCCATGTCAGCCATTTAGTATTTCAGGAAAGCAAAAAGGATTTGAAGATACTAGGGGTACTTTATTCTTTGATATAGTAAGAATTGTTAGTTATCATAAACCGAAAGTAATTTTTTTAGAAAATGTTAAGAACTTAAAAGCACATAATGGTGGTGCTACATTCGAAGTTATATCAAATACACTTGATAGTTTAAATTACAATATTTATTATAAAGTCCTTAATGCAAAAGATTTTGGTTTACCTCAAAATAGAGAAAGAATTACCATTGTATGTATTAGAAAAGATATCGATAATGGTAAATATAAATTTCCTGAACCAACTAAAAAATTTGTTACTATTAGTGATATAAAAGAAGATGATTCAATTACTGAAAAATATGTTTTAAATAGAAAAGATATTCATATTGATGAAAATAAATTGAAAGAAGCAATCAAAAAGGGAAAAGTTCAAAAGCCTTTACAAATAGGTGTTATTGGGCAAGGAGGACAAGGAAATAGAATATATCATGAAAATGGAATAGGAATAACTTTAGCAGCATCAAGTGGTGGAGCTGCTTCAAAAACCGGGGCATATTATATAAATGGTAAAGTTAGAAAATTAAGTCCAAGAGAAGCGGCTAGATTGCAAGGCTTTCCTGAAGAATTTAAGATAATCGATAATGATAATCAATCATTAAAACAATTTGGCAATAGTGTACCTATTAACTTATTAAAAGCAGTTTTTAAAGGCTTAGAAAACATTTAGGAGAATTTAAAATGAAAAAATGGGAAAATTTTGAAACAGAAATGACTGGATATCTTAAACAGATGCTGGAAGATTATGATGTTTTAGTAGAACAGTATGGGAGTGCCGACAGTACAATTCCGGATATAGAAATAACAATTAATTCAAATAGTAAGAAATTTTATGTTGAAATTAAAATGCCTGCATCTCAAACATCACAATTTGTAGTTGAAACAAAAAATAACAAATTCGTTTATGGAAGCAAAAATAAATTTAAAGCAAATGAATATTCTGATGAAATTATAAATATACTGAATGATAATTATAATTTATATAGTAAGGTTGAACAAACTGGTATGATTGTTCCTGTTCCTGAAACAATAGCATTTAGCTGGATTGTTTCAAATATGAAAAATAAAAATGTTGAATTCATAATATCAATAGATAATAGTGGGAACAAAAAGATTTTTTCTTTAGACCAATTTAATGAATTTTTTAATATTAAAACAATTTTTAGAAGAAAAAAAAGTGGTAGTCAAGATTTACCTAAAATGTATTATGATGATTTTAAAAAGAATTTGGATTTAAAGTTTTCAAAATATAGATACTCTCTAAATACCGATGGCAAAAAGATATATTTGAATTTACCTTTAGATTTAAATAAGAGTGAATGCTATATTGATAGCGATATGTTATCAAATGGAAAAAGATATTTTTTATCTAATAAAGGTAACGGAAAGTATGAAGTTAAAATTACCTCTGCAACCAATAATCCAAATATTATATTTGAATTATCGTTAAAAGATAATACTGATTTCGATATGTTTACAATTCAATGCTTAATTGAATATATAAATAATAATATGTAAAAAGTGACTAAAATTTGTCGCTTTTTTTAATTTTTTTTTCATATAATAATTCTCTATTAATACCTTTTATATTTGATAAATTA
>CAVIUL010000036.1:13052-15346 GCA_963645885.1 bacterium
TTGATTACTTTTAAATCTATCATTATCTTTTATAGGTATTATTCTTATTATTTTTTCTATATCATTATTAGGTTTAAAACTTAAATTAGTAAAATATTCATTGGGTATAACTTCATAATAATTAACATCATACATTTCTTTTAATTTATTAACATACTTTTCTATTTCAATTCTAGTTCTAAAACCATTATGTGCTGTTGGTACAGGTAATTTGTCTTCATCTATAAATACAGGTAAATCAAGTGGAGTATCATAGTTATTATGATTCTCTATTAAGTCATAATAAAATGATTTTCTTAAACTTATTTTTTTAATTTTTATTTTAGTACCCATTTTTTCTATTTCTATATCATCAATATATTTAGCAATTAATTTTTGTTTTTCTGTTTTCTCTAGAAAATTCCAACGAGTGAAAGTACTAATTATATTTTCAGGATGAATATAGTTATCTATTTCTTGTTTATCTTTAATAAGTAATAAATCGTCCACAGTAAAGTTTAAGTTTTCATATTGTTTGCTATCTTGCTCTTGCTTTTCTAATGTTTGTCTTTTATATTCTATTTGTTTTAACTCATTATCAAACTCATCAAGTTTAACTATACCCTTAATATAAGCAGTTTTAATTCTATCTTTTTGTTTATCTAGTTCCTTTAATTCTCTTTTATAATCTACTTTATCATAATCAAGTTTAGACTTTATAAATGGCGTATAATAGTTATTAAACAAGTCATCTATATAAATAAGTGCTAATAACTCTAATAGTATTAAATCTTCAATAGAATCTTCTTTTAAATTGATTTTACAATGATTACATTTATAGTAATAATATTTTTTATTAAGTTTCTTTTTAACACTAGCTTTACCACCAAAATAATTACCACATTTAGAGCATTTTAATTTATTAGTAAAAAGGTATGTAGAAGTTCTTTCATAGTGTCTAGCATTTCTTAATTTTTGATATTGACAAGATTCCCATTTATCTTTATTAACTAAAGGTTCAACAACATTTTCATAATATGTTGGATGTTTAGTTCTTTTACCATGAATATAATCGCCTTTATATATTTCATTTGATAGTATCTTTTGTATTGTTGAATCTCTCCAAGTTTTACCTAAAACATTCTCTCTATTGTAAATGTTTGCTATTTTCTGATGGCTTTTGCCTTCTATATATAAATCAAATACTCTTACTACAATATCTTTTGTAAGTGGATTAGGAACCAACTTTTTATTTTCTCTTTTATAGCCTAGTGTAGTCCTGCTTGGCAAATGTCCTTGTTTAATAGCACCTGCTAATCCGACTTTAGTTCTTTCAGAACATTTTTCTATTTCATTTTGACTTACACTAGTCATAATTCTCATAACCATTCTACCATTTGAAGTAGTAGTATTAGATTCATCAGCTAGACAATCAATATCACAATCTAAATCATTAACTATTTTCATTAGTTTTTCAATATCATAAACACTTCTAGTAAGTCTATCAAGTTTAAATGCTACAATTACATTAATATTCTTGCTTTTTATATCTTCAAGCATTTCTTGATATGCTGGTCGTTTATCACTTTTTGCACTGATTCCAGCATCTTTATAAACTTTAAATATTTCATATCGTTTAAACTTGCAAAACTCCCTTAATCTTTCCTCTTGTTCTCCTAATGAAAAACCTTCACGAGCTTGATCTTCGGTACTAACTCTTATATAAATACCTGCTATTTTTTTATCTTCATTCATATTTTTAAATATCTCCCTTCATATGTTTGGCATTTTAAACTTCATTTTGCAACCTAAAAATTATGTCTTTCACTTGTTTGGCATCTTAAATGAGAAAAGTTAAGTCTAAAATTCTAAAAAAATTAAATATACTTCTCATATGTTTGGCATTTAAAGTCAATTTTACGAAGTCTAATACTTAAGAAGATATTTAATGACTATTTATATAATCTTCCAAGTCTTTAAATGATATTTTACTTTTAAAAGTATTTATATAAACATCATCACATTCATCAAATATTAGGTATTTATTATTCTTAATAACAATGATATGTGGCATAACATAAGCAATATTTGTACCTGTTATATTTTTAATTGAGCCATTATTTATAATTGGAGTAGTATTAGTAAATCTTCCAATCATATCAATTTTTCTTTTTAGTTTATCACTTATTTTTAATTCTTTTGTTTCTATATTTAACATAAAATCAACTCCTTTACATAACAAAAAAACTAACTATTTCTAGTTAGCATTTATTACTCTCAGAAGTTAATTTCCGAGTTTCCTATCAATTTGGAGC
>CAVIUL010000037.1:0-15099 GCA_963645885.1 bacterium
AAATGCTAATGGTAAAAAACGTGGTTATGTAGAAGAAGTAATTATTACTAATTATGAAAATGAAGGTTGATTAAATGAGCAAGATTAGTACGATTTTAAGTTATATAAGCAAATGTGATGAATTATATGTTCAATCGGGCAATTTAAATGAAATTGAAAATTTTATAGATGAGGTAATTTGTGTTTATAATAATGAGATTCCTGGTTTTACAGCAAGACTAAATATAACTAGTCCGTTGAGAATGCATGGTGCAATAAATATTGAAGAGGCAAAAAGTGATCTAAAAAATATAAAGGCAATGTTGAATAATTATAAAGATAATATTAAAGGTGGAATTTTAAATTCAAAAAAAGCTAAAACTGAAATAAATATTAATGGTGTATCTAGTGCAAAAGCTATAGTTGACGTTAATATAACATTAGACCAAGTAATTAATAATATTAATGAGTTACCTAATGATATATTGTCAAAAGAAGAAAAAGATGATTTAGATGATAAATTAAGAGCACTTGAAAGTGTTGTGAATTCCGGAGATAAAGAAAAGATAAAAAATAAATTGGCTAAAATATTTGATTTTGCTTTAGAAAAAGGTCCGGCTGTTGTTGGCTTAGTATCAAGCGCTGTATCATTGCTAAATGAAAAAATACTGCCATTATTTTCTTAATTAGTTGCTACATAAAGAAGGTGGTAATATGTCTAAGAAACCATATTATGAAAAATTAAATTTTAAATTAATAATGGGGGATTCATTTAAAGAATTAAAAAAGATTGAACCTGAATCAATAGATATGATTTTTGCAGACCCTCCTTATTTTTTATCTGGAGATGGTATTACTTGTAGTGGCGGAAAAATGGTTAGCGTTAATAAGGGTAATTGGGATAAAAAAATATCTATCAAGGAAAAACATAATTTCAATAAAAAATGGATTAGGTTGTGCAAAAGAATTTTAAAAGATAATGGAACTATATGGATAAGTGGTACTATGCATAACATCTATTCCATTGGTGTTGCATTGGAAGAAGAAGGTTTTAAAATAATAAATAACATTACTTGGAAAAAGTTAAATCCTCCGCCTAATATTAGTTGTAGATGCTTTGTACATTCAACTGAAACTATATTGTGGGCGATGAAAGATAATGTGAAGGAAAAGCATAAATTTAATTATAAATTGATGAGAGAATTAAACGATAATAAGCAAATGAAGGATGTATGGGAAACCTCATTAACTAAACCTAGTGAAAAGAAATATGGTAAGCATCCTACACAAAAACCTATTGCTTTATTGGAAAGAATAATATTATCATCTACTGATGAAAATGATATTGTTTTAGACCCTTTCAATGGTAGTGGAACTACAGGTATAGTAGCTTCAAAGTTGAATAGAAAATATATTGGTATAGAGAAAGAAAAGGAATATTTAGATTTAACAATAAGAAGAAAAGAAGGTGAATAATATAAAAAGAGATTTTAATGAATGGTTAAGTAAATTTAAATCAAGCATATCTGATTATACTTATTATGTTGATTTTAAAAAGATTTATAGAAATGTAGATAAAATTAAAGTAGAATTAAATATTTTAAATTCTTTGATTGGCAGCAATGATATTGAAAATGAATTTAAAAATATAATAGTAAAGTATCCTGAAACATTAGAGTGTATTCCTGTTTTATTAGCAGTTAGATCAAATGAAATATTTATTAAAGATGAGTTAAAAGAATACTTGTTTAAATTTAATAAAATGGTTTATTCTATTGATGATTATGTTAGATTTATGAAGGAAAGTGGATTATTTGATTTACTACAAAATCACATTATAAATAATCTTTATGATTATGTACTAGGTATTGAAGTTGGCCTTGATTCTAATGGACGTAAAAATCGTGGTGGACATCTAATGGAAAATTTAGTAGAAAGCTATATTAGAAAAACTGGTATAAAAGAATATTATAAGGAAATGTATATATCTGAAATTGAAAACAAATGGAATTTAGATCTTTCTAGTATAAGTGGTAATAATGTTTCTACTAAAAGATTTGATTTTGTAATTAAAACTGATAATCAGGTGTATGTAATTGAAACTAATTTTTATTCAAGTCAAGGTTCTAAATTAAATGAAACTGCTAGAAGTTATAAAATGTTAGCTGAAGAAGCAAAAAAAGTTAATGGATTAACATTTATATGGTTTACTGATGGTACGGGATGGAAGAATGCTAGAAAGAATTTAGAAGAAACATTTAACGAACTTGAAACATTATATAGTATTAATGATTTAGAAAATGGAATATTGGATAAAATAATAAAATAAATAAGACTAGAAATAGTCTTTTAATTTGTTATTTACATAGACCCCCCTAGGGTGTATAATATTTTTGGTGATTTAAATGAGAGAAGAATGTAGAAATTGCGGTATGTGTATGAATTCATTTCATAGAACTGAAAAAGAAACTCAAGATTTAATAAAAAGACTTAATGTTATTGAAGGGCAAATCAAAGGTGTTAGACAAATGCTTGAGAGTGAACGTAAATGTGAAGATGTGTTAATACAAGTATCAGCAATAACTAAATCATTACAAAGTTTTGGTAATACATTATTAAAAAGTCATTTGGAGACATGTGTTACTAAAAAGATATTAAAGGGTGAAAATAAAGCTATAGATGAAGCTATGGATTTATTTAAGAAATTATATTAGAGGTGAAATATGCTAGAGATTAAAAATATAAGTGTTAAAATTAAAGATTCAGATAAACATATAATAAATGGACTTTCTCTTGATATTAAAGACGGGGAAGTACATGCGATTATGGGACCTAACGGTACTGGTAAAAGTACATTATCTAAAGTAATAATGGGTAACTATAAATATGAACTTACTGATGGAGATATATTATTTAATGGTGAAAGTCTTAAAAACTTAGAAGTGAATGAAAGAGCTAAAAGAGGAATATTTTTAGCTATGCAAGATCCTACTGTAGTAGATGGCGTTACTAATAGTGAATTTTTAAAGACTGCTAGTAGAGAAATAACTGGTGAAAATATTGATTACTTTAAGTTTCTTGATGAAGTTAATAAATCAATAGAAGACTTAGAATTTGATAAAGATATGTTATATCGTCATTTAAATAAAGGTTTTTCTGGTGGTGAAAAGAAAAAAAATGAAGTACTACAAATAAAGATGTTAAAACCTAAGTTTATAATACTTGATGAAATAGATAGTGGACTAGATGTAGATAGTCTTAGAATAGTATGTGAAAATATTAATAAATATAGAGAAGAACATAAAGATACTTCAGTACTTATAATTACTCATTATCCTAGAATACTAGAATATATTAATCCAGATTATGTTCATATTATGAATAATGGTAAGATTGTTAAAACAGGAAATATGGATTTAGCATTCGATACTGAAAAGCATGGATATCATGAAAGAGGATAATATGAATAGAGTTATAGATGTTAAAGAAAGGGAAGAAGTATTTTACGAAGTTGATATAACTAATCAAAGTGTAGTTTATAATGTAAAAGAAAATTCTAAATTAATTGTTTATCAATATGGAATAAATATAGATAATGATATAGTTATTAACCTATATGGAGAAAATGCAGAAGTAGAATATCATTATAGTACAATTAATTATGATGATCATAAATATAAAATAGTAGTAAATCATAATAGTGAAAAGACTATAAGCAATATATATAATCATGGAGTTAATGTAAATGATAATAAACTAGATTTTGATATAACTGGTTATGTACCAAATAAAAGTGATAAAAGTGAATGTAATCAAAAAAATCAAATACTTAATATTAGAGATGGTAAAAGTACTATACTTCCTAAATTATTAATAGATAATTACGATGTAGTAAGTTCTCACTCTGCATATATTGGTAAATTTAAAGATGAAATACTTTTCTATTTAATGAGTAGAGGTATTAGTAAAAAAGTAAGTTATGACTTATTGATTAAAAGTTTTTTAATTAATGGTTGTGAAAAGAAAGAAATAATAGAAGAATTAGAAAAAGAAATAGATAAGATTTGAGGTGAAGTATGAATAGAGAAGATTTTCCAGCAATAGATGAAAATTTAATATATTTTGATAATAGTGCTACTTCATTAAAACCTAGATGTGTTATTGATAAGATGGTAGAATACTATAGTAAATATACTTCTAATATACATAGAGGTGACTATAATAATGCGATTCGTACTAACAAAGAGTATGATGAAACAAGAGATGTTGTTAAAGATTTTATTCATGCAGAAAATAGTGATGAAATAGTTTTTACTAGCGGAACAACTGATTCTATGAATACTATAGTTTTTGGATACTTTAAAAATATACTTAATAAAGATGATGAAGTATTAATTACTAAGAGTGAACATGCATCTAATGTACTTCCTTGGTTTGTACTTGAAAAGATGGGTAAATGTACTGTTAAATATATACCACTTGATGAAAATCATGAAGTAACTTTAGAAAATGTTAAGTCTTCAATAACTAAAAATACTAAAGTAATAAGTATAGCTCATGTATCTAATGTAATAGGGGATGTACGTGATATAGAAGGTATTGGTGCGATAGCAAAAGAAAATGACTTATATTTTGTTGTTGATGCTGCTCAAAGTGTATCTCATATAAATATAGATGTTGTTAAAAGTAATGTATCTTTTTTAGCGTTTAGTGGACATAAGATGTGTGGTCCTACTGGAGTAGGTGTTCTATATGGTAAAAGTGAATATTTAAAGGATTTAGTTCCTCTTAAGTATGGTGGAGGAATGAATGAGAGCTTTGAAAGCGATAAATGCTATGTACTTAAAAGTTATCCAACTAATCTTGAAGCAGGAACTCCTCCTATAGCTGAAGTAATAGGTCTTAAAGAAGCAATTAACTATGTAACTAGTATTGGAATTGATAATATTCATAAATATGAATTAGAGCTTAAAAAGTACTTAATATCTAAGATAGAAAATATGGATAATATAATTATTTATAATAAGAATAGTGAAAGTGGAATAGTTACATTTAATATAAAAGATGTTTTTGCTCAAGATACATCTATATATCTAAATACATATGGTATAGCTATAAGAGCAGGAAATCATTGTGCTAAGATATTAAAAGATGAAATAGATATTAAAAATACATGTAGAATTAGTTTCTATATTTATAATACATTTGAAGAAGTAGATAAATTAGTAGAAGCACTTAAAAATAGTGATAAATTATATGATGTGGTGATATAAATGAATAAAGAAATTAAAAGAGAGATAATACTTGATAATTATCAAAATCCTGTTAATAGAGGACTTGTAGATGATAAAAGTTATATTCTTAAAAATACTAATAGTGATTCATGTATAGATAATATAGATTTAATGTTAAAGATAGTAGATGATAAAATAGTAGATGCTAGATTTGATGGAGAAGCGTGTGCTATATGTACTTCTGCTGTTAGTATAATGATAAAAAAAGTTATTGGTAAAACAATAAGTGAAGCAGAAGAGATAATAACTAATTATCAAAATATGATTAATGAAAAAGAATATGATAAAGATTTACTTGGAGAATTAAATGTGTATGATGAAATATATTTACAACCAAATCGTAAGAATTGTGCATTACTTCCAAGTAAAGCAATTATTAATATAATTAAAATATACGAAGATAAATAGAAAGAAGAGAATGTATGGAAATAGTAGGTTTAACAAAAGAAAATGTACTTAAGATTTCTAATATAAAAAAAGAAGAGGATTGGATAAAAGACTTTAGACTTAAAGGTTATGAAAGTTTTATGAAGCAAGGTAATCCTTCTTTTGGCCCTGATGTAAAATTAGATTATGATAAAATAGTTTATTATAAAAGTAATGATGCAGATAAAAAGATAGAGAGTGACTGGAATAATATTCTTAAACCTGTTGTTGATGAACTAGATGATTTAGGTGTACTTGAGAGTGAGAAACATTTGGGTGGTATGGGTGTACAATATGAAAGTGAAGTAATCTATCATAATATGTTAGAAGAACTTGAAAATAAGAATGTAATATTTACTTCTATTGAGACTGCGATGAGGGAACACAAAGATATAGTAGAAAAATATTTTGGCAAGATTGTTAATATGAATGAGAATAAGTTTGCTGCTTTAAATAGTGCTGTATTTAGTGGTGGTAGTTTTATCTATATACCAAAGAATACTCATTTAGATAGACCTCTTCAAAGTTATTTTAGAATTAATAGTAAGAATATGGGTCAATTTGAGAGAACACTAATAATAGTAGATGATAACTCAAGTCTTCATTATGTAGAAGGATGTACTGCTCCTACTTATAGTGAGTCTTCACTTCATGCGGCAGTCGTAGAAATATATGTTGGAAAAAATAGTAAGTGTAGATATTCGACTATTCAAAACTGGGCTACTAATGTATATAATTTAGTTACTAAAAGAGCATTAGTTGATGAAGGTGGGCTAATGGAATGGATTGATGGTAATATTGGTTCTAAGATTACTATGAAGTATCCTTGTTGTGTTTTAAAGGGAGATAACTCAAGTGGAACATGTATTACTATTGGAGTTGCTAAAGAAGGACAAATACAAGATACCGGAGCTCGTATGATTCATATAGGTAAAAATACTAAGAGTAATATAGTATCTAAAAGTATAGCTAGTAATGGTGGAAACTCTACATATAGAGGTAAAGTTGATATAAAGAAAACTGCAGAAAATAGTGAAGCAATGGTTAAGTGTGACACATTAATATTAGATGGTATTTCTAAGAGTGATACTATACCAGTTAATACATGTAACAATATAACATCAAATATTGAACATGAAGCAACTGTTTCTAAGATAAGTGATGAAGTACTTTTCTACTTAATGAGTAGAGGACTTAGTGAAGAAAAAGCAACTGAGTTAATCGTTCTTGGATTCTTAGATAGATTTAGAAGTGAACTTCCTATGGAGTATGCTGTTGAATTAAATCAATTGATTAAAAATAATTTACATTTATAAAATAAAAAAGAGTTAAGAAATTCTTAACTCTTTTTCTATGCTTGTGGTTCAGTAGTTTCATCACTTGGTGTTGTTGGCTCAGTTGGTGTAACAGGAGTAACTACTTGTTTTTTAACATATATTGTTAAACTACTTAATTGATCTATCATTGTATCAACATGTTCTTTTTGACTATGGAATTTATAGTCTCCCCAAGCATCAATTGATACTTCTTTATTTGTACTATAGTCTACAAATTTTACTTTTAGTTTGTTATTACTTGCATATGATTTTATATTTGCTACAGAGTAGCCAGATAGATTTTTAAGTGTATTTACTGTTGGAGTAGTGTATTTACCTTGTCCAATTAAAGTGTCTTCATAAAGGTTATTTAAGTCAAATGAAGCAGTTTTAACAAGCTCTGTTTTAGATTTGCCTAGGTTAGCTTTAATTTCTTTTTTGATATCATCTATACTTCCTTGATATGGAACTTGTACTGCTGGATAACTTTTAGAAGAAGGCTCATATACTTTTCCCCAAACTGAATATGTTTTAAGTTGCATTCTTTGTAGATTAACTAAGTTTGCACTATCATTTATTACGATTGATTTAGCTAGGCTATAAAGTGATAATACATCTTTAGTAGTTATATTTGTTTGGAAGTTTGGTTTGGTTTTTTCAAGTATTGAAATTGCTTGATTTGGATCTGTTAGTTTAGTAGCAGCGCTTGCAACTCCCATTATGATTTTCATTTGGTTTTTACCTCTAACGAAATCATTTCTTGTTCCTTGATTCCATTCATCATTACAATGTTTTGGCCATCCATGTCTATTTCTAGCAAGGGCTAGGGCTTGTTCACCATTTAAGTGTTGTTTACCTTGTTTTACATATACTGTATTATTTCCCCATTTTCTTGAACTATTTTGTTCACAGAATGAGTATGGTACATCAACATCTATTCCTCCGACTGCATCTACTAAAGATACAACTCCTTTGAAATTGATTTTAGCGTAGTAGTCAATATCTACATCAAATAGGTTTTCTACTGTTTTAACTGCACAAGTTGAAGAACTTCCCCAAGTAGTAGTATTTATTCTTCTATAACTTCCATTTGAACATGCTGTTTTAATATAAGTATCTCTTGGTATTGAAGTTATTGTTGCTCTTAAAGTTGATGGGTTAAATGTAGCAAGTAGAAGTACATCTCCGTTATATCCAGAAGTAACACCATCTTTAGATGAGTCAACACCTATAAATAACATTGTGAATGGTTTATCTAATGAAGCAGTTTCACTTTTAATATTTTCTTCGTTTGATTCATATACTTTAGAACCTTCTAGTAATACTTTAGTATCACTTTCAATATTTTCATATCCTTCTAGACTGTAGAACATATCTACATAGTTACGACTGAAGAATGCAGCATCTATTTCTTTATTAGATAGGGCATGTAATAGTTCAATAGTTGAATCATACTCTTTTATTGTATTTGATGAATCTAAACTATATTTTTTAATTAATTCTTTAGGAAGTATATTTCCTTCGATATCTTTAGAATCACTAACTATACCAATTGTTTTCTTTCTTAAATCTTTTTGAGTATTTAATGATTTATCATAGGTTACTAAAGAACTATAATAAGTATTTTTAGTATCACTATAAGCATCAATTGATTTATATATTTTAGTTAAGTAATAATATCCAGCAAATTCAACTCCGATTATTAAGATTGTTAATACTGCTGGTATTACGAATGATTTCATAGTTTTTTTCTTTATACTTCTAAGTAGTAAATAGCTTAAGAATAAGAAAAAATATACAAGTATGATTACACCATATATTCTATAGAATGTTTCTACTCCTTCATAAAGTATTAAAGAGTAGGTAAAGAAACAAAGACTAATTAGTTCTATTAATAAAAGTAATAATGTTGCGAATGTTTTTAATATTTTTTTCTTTCTCATGTTTAACACTTCTTTCTAATTATTTTTTCTTTTTATCTTTTTTCTTTCTTTTTGGTTTAATTTCTTCTTTAGTTTCTTCTTCTGCTTCTTTGTTTTGTTCTTCTTTTACTTCTTCTTTTTCTTCTTTTTCATTATCGACTGATTCTTTTTCTTTCTTTTTTGATTCTTCTTCTTTTTCTTTTATTTCTCTTTGTCTTTCTTCAAGTTCTTTTTGTTCCATCATCATTTGACGCAGTCTTTTTCTTTTTTTAGTATGTCTTATTTTAGATATAAGTATACATATTAGGATAAAGAATACTAGTACTGTTTCTCCTGTAAGAAGAAGTATCATTTTTTCATATTTATTTATTTTTTCTTGTAATGGTTTTAATGTTTCATCTGTGTAAGTTATAACAGTATTTGTTTTTTTATCATATGTGTAATAGTCACTTGTACCATTATTCATATTTTGTGCATGTATAATAGCGTAATCACTATTATCTAGTACTAAAGCATCAAATTCTATTTCATTTATTGTTATTTTAGATAACTTATAATTATCGATTTCTCTATCTATTGATAGTGGATAAAGTTTTAATTGATCAAGTTTAATTTCTTTGTATTCACTAAATGTATTAGTTTCACTATCATATAAGAATAATGTAATATCTCCATCAGCATTTTTAAGTCCAACTAAAGTAAAATTATTTACTTCATTGTAGAAAGCTGGAACTTTTTGATCATTTATTGTTATTTCTTTCTTTTCATAATCTTCTGGTTTAGTAAGATTACTTTCTCTTTTAACAACTGTATAATCTACATCATTTATTTTTGCTGTTATAGGATTTGGATCTGTTACGTTAACTAATATGTTGTATTTTTTTACTGATCCATTTTCTGCTTCAACTGTAATAGTGAATTTGTTTTCTCCTTCAGTTACTTTGAATGTTCCAGTTCCTGAAAGACTTGCTTTTGAATCAGATAGGGCAGCATTTATTTTAATTTCAGTTGTATTACTTTCAGCAGTTACTTTATAGTCAGTTGTATCTTTATTGAATGATGGTTCTAGTTTTAAACCATTTATACTTAAACTTTTAAGATTATTATCTTTTGAATAGCTTGCTTCTAATTCTGCTTGTGTTATTACTTTAACTGTTTTAGAGTTAGTAGTTACTTTCATAGCTACTTCGCTTTTTGTATAAACTCCATATGCTTTTACTGAAACAGTACCGCTTCCTTTAGCTATTGCTTTTAGTGTCCATGTTTTAGTTCTTATATTATCTGAGAAGTCGCTTACGTGTCTTATGTTTCCACCACTTACTAATTTAAATTTTTTAGTATCATAATTTAATGTCCATTCCCAAACTCCTAAGTTTGATCCTGATACTTTAGTTGTAACTGTAAATGTATTTCCGACTACTACCTGACTCTTACTTGTTGATACACTTATGTTTGCTGTTGCTGCATTAATTGTTGTTGTAAAGAGTAGGGATACTATTAATACAGTTAGTGTTTTAAATATTTTATTCATTTTTCCTCCTATAATTTTTTATCTCCAGTTATATGTTTTCTAACTTGAAGTAAATCAAGTATTGTTACTTTTCCATCTCCTGAAGTATCTCCTGCAAGAAGTCTTGCATCATTTAATTTACTATCTCCAGTTATGTGTTTTCTAACTTGAAGTAAATCAAGTATTGTTACGTTTCCGTCTCCTGAAGTATCTCCTTTTACTACAAGTGTGAATGTTTTAGATTCAAGTAGAGTAGATATTGTAACTTTATAATTAGTTCCAATTACTGCTGTATCTTTTATTTCATTACCTTTAGAATCTTTTATAATTACATTTCTAGCACCTGAAGTAATTAAGTTTGATTTTATAACTGAGGCATTTGTTTGAGGTTTAATTCCTGTTATATAATTATTTTTAATATTTAATTTACTTTTTTCAAGTACCATACTTACTGTAGTAGGGTCATCAACTTTGTTAATTGTTACTACATATTTCTTTTCTTCACCAGCTTCGCTAGTTACTGTTATTGTTACATCGTTTTCATCATCTTCTAATTTTGTTTCTCCGGTTCCTGATATAGTTGCTTTTGTACTTTGAGTTTTAGCTTCTACTGTTGCTGTTGTTAGTTCTTTTGGAACATAAACATCGTATGTAAGTATGTCTTCATCGAATGATGGAGTTAGTGCATAACCAACTACGCTTAAGGATGCTAAATTATTATTTGTGTCACCACTTTTTGGTAGAGAAGTGTATTCTGGAAGAGTACCATCTTTATATACAGGTATATCAAATGTGAATTTTGAATTTAATAATTTTTCTTTTTTATATGAGTTATATGATGAAGCTCCTTCTGTTGCTGGGGCTTGGATATTAGTCATGTATTGATTTGCATAAGGGCTTTCAGCTTTAGGACCAATATTGAACTTTTGATAGAATATTGTTTGTTGTCCTCTAGTAACATAATTTTTAGCAAGTGTACTACTTCCTTCTTTAATAGCAGTTTCTATGTTGTTCCATGGTTCTCCATTTCTATCTATAAGTTTAGCAGCGTAGGCAAGACCTCTTGTTACTGCAGAATATTTAACTCCATCTATTGTTGTTTCATAAGCTCCTATATTGAAGAAGTTATAGTATCCACTATATGTTTTACCTTTCCATGTGAATTTTCCACCATCAGTTGATGCGCTTCCACTAGCTCCAACTTCTAATCTAATCCTACTAGCTACATGTATTGGGCTTATACCTAATGACTTAGCAGCGTTGTACATTGGAACTGTATATTTATCGTCCCCAAGTTTACCACTTCCAAATATTGCTTTAATAAGAGTAGGGTATTCTTTATCTAAATTACTATCATAATCTAACTTTTCAAACATAAATATTCTGTCTTCTGTAAGCCAGTTTCGTGGATCCATATAGAAAGCTATAACGCCTTTGTTAACTCTAAACCACGAAGTTCCTTCAGCTGGAGTAGAAGAGGTTCTATAGTTATCATTCTTTGTTTGCATATAACATTTTCCGGATTCTTTGTCTACTGAAGTAACAAAACTCCTATTATTTTTATCTGCATTGAATACCCAGTTTGGATATTTTTTATGTAAGTATGTTAAATATGGAATATAACTATCTGGGAAGCCTTTAGCTTTTAACTCTTTTGCATATTCTTCATCAGTAGCAGTTATATCACTTTTCTTAACGATATAGTCTTTACTCATGTATCCTTCTTTTTCACCATAGTATTTGATTTTATAGAAGTTTCCACTTGAACCTAATATTGTTACATTAGCTCCAAGTGTTAGAGTTTCTATAACTGTTCCACTTGTAGAAGCAGTTTTTCTTACTGATACATTGTTTCCAGTAACTCTTGCTGTCCAATCTATGACATTTATTCCAGTGTATGTATTATTTAAGAAAGTTACATATTTACTACATACGTATCCTGTTTTTTCATTATGAATAACTTTTAACCATTTTTCACTACAACCAGTACCATCATATAATGTTTTATCTACTACAGAAATTGAAGTTCCTGCATTTACTGTGACTATTGCTGAATTATTAGTACCTGGTCCTGTTCTAATTCTTACTGTGTTTCCATTTATTTCAGCATCAAACGACGCATTTATATTCAATGGTACACAAAGAAATGTTAGCAAAAAAATAATAGTTATATAATATCTTTTTTTCATGTGTACTCCTTTACATTCTTAATTATCATAATAATTATAACAAATTACGACATATTTTTCATTAAAAACGGGGAATTTTACATAAATAGGTAATAAAAAAACTAAATAATTTTGATTTATTTAGTTTTAGTGATTATTGTCTTTCTGAAAAAGTATCTATAACTAGTTTTCCATTATATTCTTTTAATGTGAATTTGTATGTTTCATTACTAGTTTCATCGTTGTAACTATAACTTGTTTTAATTTCTGCTTCGTATGATAAATCTTTAATTTTGGTAACATTAAGTATTTCTATATCAGGGTAATCGCCACCGCCTTGACTTTTGATTAACATACCATTTTTATTTTTAGAAACTCCTATATTTTTAGTATATTCTTTTTCAAAGAAACTTTCTGATACATAGTTTAACATAGCATTTTTATAGTCATTATATTTTACATTTGTTATAACCATTTCTGTTGCTTCATCAAAGCTATCTTTTGATTCATCGTATCCAATATTTAAGTATCCTAAAATTCCATCGACATGAGCCATAGAGTCCATATCTAAAAATCTTTTGAATATTTTTGTTACATCTTCTATAGATGGATCTTTAGTATCAACATTATCATATGAATTTGTTTTACTACCTGAGAAACTATCAATAACTAACTTTTCATTTTGTTTTTTAACAGTAAATTCTCTTGTACCTTTATATGTTACGTCATTTTCATTAGTTTCTGTTATTGATGCGATGTAAGAATTATCTTCTTTTTCAATTATTCCGGTAACTTTATAAGTTATTTCGTAGTCTCTGTTATTCGGTTTTATAACGTATCCATCTTCACTTTTAGAAAAACCAATATTATTTGTATATTCTCTTTCAAAGAATTCTTCTGATACATAATTTAACATAGCATTTTTATAGTCATCATATTTAACGTTAGTTATAAGATTATCTTCATATTCTGCGTCTTTACTCTTATCATACCCGATGTTTAGTAATTCTAGTACATTTCCTTTATAAGCAGAAGCATCAATCTTTAGAAAACTTTCAAATAAAGTTTGTATTTCATTAGTTTCATTAGGTTTAATAACTTCGTTTTGTTTATTATTTATTCTATAAATATATATACCTCCAAGTAGAATTATTGCTGCGAAAATAACGAGTAGTATAGTTTGAAAGTATAACTTTTTCTTTTCTTCCATTTTTATTCTCCTTATGATTAAATTTTATCATTTATGATATTTATATACAATTCTTTTTTGTATTTTACTAATTTTATTGAAAAAAATACGATTATTAGTTTATAATAACTATTAGGGAGTTGAAATTTATGGATTTTAATGTTAATGGGCATAATATATTTATAATAGTTTCAGTATGCTTTTTAGCTTCTTTAATATTTGTTCAGATGATGAAGAAAGTGGCTATATTTTTAAAAATTTTAGATATACCTAATGATCCTAGAAAGATTCAAGAACATCCAGTGCCTTTATTAGGAGGACTTGGAATATTCTTTGCATTTTTACTTGGATATATGTTATTCGCACCTAAGAATAACTTGATGATAGCAGTTCTTATTGGTTCGTTCTTGATTATGCTTTTAGGACTTTTTGATGATATGACTAAGAGTGAAACACCAATGCCTAATAAATATAAAGTATTGGTTCAATTAACAGTTGCTGCGATAGTTGTATTTTATGGAGGGCTTGAACTTACTAAAGTCACTATGTTTGGTATAACTATTAAGTTTAGTTCAGTACCATTTTTACCAGAATTAATTTCTATGCTTATAATAGTTGCTACAATAAATGCTATTAACTTAATAGATGGGTTAGATGGACTTTGTGCTGGTATTTCATCAATATACTTTTTAACTATTGCTATTATTGGATTTATATTAAATAAATTTGGTGGCTTAGATATAATACTTTCATTAATTATGTTAGGTTCAACGCTTGGATATTTAGTACATAATTTCCCACCAGCTAGAATATATCAAGGAGATGCTGGAAGTACATTTTTAGGATTTATGATATCAGTAATATTCTTGCTTGGGTTTAAAACTACAACACTAACATCTCTTATTATTCCATTACTAATATTAGCTATTCCAATTATGGATACATTATTTGCTATTATAAGAAGAAAACTTAAAGGACAAAGTATTGATCATGCTGATAAAGAACATTTGCATCATCAATTATTAAAACATTTTTCTAAAAAGAGTTCATTACTTGTAATATATGCTATTAATATAATGTTCTCAGCTACAACAATTTTCTATGTTTTAGGTGATAAAAAAGTAGTTGCATTCTGTTATGTAATACTTATGTTTATAGTTCTATATTTTGTTCTTAAAACTAATATAGTATTTGATTGGTCTAAATCAAAAGAAAAAGGTAAAAAGAAATAAACTCCGTTTTGAAGTGATATGATAAAAGTAGACAAAGAGTAAAAACACTCTAGTCTACTTTTT
>CAVIUL010000038.1:0-14960 GCA_963645885.1 bacterium
GTTATATTCATCAGTTATTTATTTTATGTATTTATTTTTATATAACAAAAAAGGAATTTTATATTTTTTAAATACTTGTATATTTTTGATATTTATTTCTAATTATTTATACTTTGCTAATTATTTGTCTTTTATTAGAATAGATGTTTTATTTAAATCTATAAAAGTTGTTTACTTTTCTAGTAATATTTTTGAAATTCTTAAGAATAATATTTATGGTATTATTTTATTATTGATACCATTTGTTATGATAAGTTATTTAATACATAAAGATAATGAAAAAAATAGATTTAGTTTTAAGTATTTACTTTTATTATTCATTATTTATTTAATACCAATTACTATTATGTTAATTGATAAAAATGATGATATATATGCACCTAAGAATTTGTATTCTAGTACTAATTTTCCTGTTAAAAATTTAAGTACATTTGGTGTTCTAACTTCTATTAGATTAGATTATCAAAGATATTTTTTTGGTTTTAAAGATAAAAGTTCTTTGGTAACTATTAACGATAAAAAATATAGTAGTGATGAATATAATATTGTTAATCTTGAATTTAAAGATACAGATAATGATGAAATTAAAGAAATAAATAATTATGTAAGTAATAGGGAACCTACTAAGAAAAATATATATACTGGGTTATTAAAAGATAAAAATGTTATATTTATATTAGCTGAGTCATTTAATAGTATTGCAATTAATAAAGATATCACACCAAACTTATATAGATTATATAGTGAAGGATTTACTTTTGATAATTTTTATAATCCTTTGTTTCCAGTTTCTACTGCGGATGGGCAATATATGAGTGATATATCTCTTTTTCCATCTGATATAGTACATAGTTTAGAAAATTGTAATAAGAATTATTATCCATATTCTTTAGCTAATGTTTTTTCTAATTTAGGTTATGGTACTTATTCTTATCATAATTATTTATATGACTACTATAATAGAGATAAATATTATCCTAATATGGGTTTTGATGTATATAAAGGGATAGGTAATGGACTTAATATGGAAGACACTAGAAGTGACTATGATATGGTTAATGTTAGTATAGATGAGTTTATTAATAAAGATAAATTTATGACATATTATTTAACTATTTCAGGACATGCTCCATATAATAATAGTAATAAAATGTCTATTAAAAATTATGATAAACTAAGTAATTATAATTATAGTGATACAGTTAAATATTATTTATCTACTCAAATAGAATTAGATAAAATGATAGGTTTATTATTTGAAAAATTAGAAAAAGCTAAAAAGTTAGATGATACTGTTATAGTACTTGTACCTGATCATGTACCATATGGTTTAACAATAGATGAAATGAACGAAGTTTCTACTTTCAAAAGAGATAATGAATTTGAAAAATATAGATCAGCTTTAACAATATATAATAAAGACATAAATAAATATAAAAGTAATGATAATTATTGTTCTAATATAGATATTTTACCAACGTTACTTAATTTATTTGGAGTAGAGTATGATTCTAGATTAATGATGGGTAGGGATATATTATCAAACAGTGATGGAATGATTGTTTTTGGTAATAGAAATATTGTTACTAAGGATTATAAATATTCTAATATGAATGAATATATAGATGGTAATATATCTTTAGATGAAATTAAAAATATTAAAAATGATATATATATGAAATATAGAATATCTAGATTAATGCTTGAAAATGATTATTATAGATATTTGTTTAAATAACGAGGTGATATTATGAATAAAAAAGTAAAAAATATAATTTATATTTTTTTTGTGGTTTGTGTTTTACTTGGAATAATTGGATTAACATATGGGTATTTTGATTTGATTATTGATGGAGCTGGTAAGAATAATGTTGTTACTGCTGGAAGCTTAAAGATAAAATATATAGATGGTGATGCAGTTTCATTTAATAATGTATTTCCAGGAGATAGTGTCACTAAAGAAATAACTGTCGAAAATATTGGTACATTAGATACTACTTATACATTAATGTTAAATATTACGAGCAATGAGATTATTAATGATGAATTAAAAATTAATTATTCTTGTGAGAAGTTTGATAGTAGTGGTAAGTCTGTTGGAACTTGTGAAAAGGTTGATGATATTGATATTCCAGCATATGAGGGATCTCTTGTTGTAAATAGTAATATATCTATTGAATCAAATTATGTTCATAAATATTTGGTTAAAATTGAATTAATTGATACTGGAGAAAACCAAAATTATAATAAAAATAAAAACTTTTCTGGAAAGATTGGCGTTAAAGAGTACTCTGAAATTGATAGTGTCAGGGTAACTAATGCGTCTGTTTCTTCCACAGGTTCTGCAACTAGTACAGGGTATACACTTAGTTTAAATACTAAAAATATATCTAGTTCTTTGATTAATTCAGTAACATATGTTATTTATAGTAAGTTATCTTCTGAAAGTTTATATCAAAAAGTTGGAACAGTTTCAAGCAGCAATAAAACTTCCAATTTTTCTGCTAGTTATAGTAAAAGTATGAGTATTGATGTATCGAGTGTTCTTGAATATAAAGTAGAATCATATAATTCTTCTACAGGACAAAAACTTGGGACATATGAGTTTTCTTTAGGACCTTTTTGTTTTGTAGCTGGAACAAAGGTAAAAACGGAAAATGGATATAAAAATATAGAAGATATTAAAGTTGGTGAATATGTATATTCTTATAATTTAGATAGTAATAATTTAGAATTAAAAAAAGTTATAAATGTTATTAGTAGCAAGACAATAGATACATATACAATTACTATTAAGGATAAAACAGTTGAAATGTCTCCAAAACATCAAGTGTATATAGTAGATAAAGGTTGGACAAGGGCATATGATTTAGAAATAGGTGATAAGATGCTTTCTTCAAATGGTGAAACTATTGACATTACTAATATAGTTTATAAAAAATATGATAAAGAGATTAATACATATAATTTAACAGTAGAAGGTAATAGTAACTACTTTGTTTCTGAAATACAAGTTTTAGTGCATAATAAACCTTCTTGGTAATAATTTTTATTGATTTATTCCTTATAAATATTATATAATTAATTTATCGATGGAGGAAAAATGATAGACGAAAATGAAATTAAAAATAAGATGAATAAGGTTATAGAAAACTTGGAGAGTAGATTTACTACTATTAGAGCTGGAAGAGCTAATCCAAATATTTTACATGGAGTTATGGTTGATTATTATGGTACACCAACTCCAATTCAATCATTAGCTACTATTTCTATTCCGGAAGCTCGTGTTCTTTCTATAAAACCATTTGATAAATCATCTTTAAAAAATATAGAGAAAGCTATATATGAAGCTAATTTAGGTATAGCTCCAACTAATAATGGAGAAGTAATAATGCTTACAGTACCAGAGCTTACTGGAGAAACTAGACGTAACTATGTTAAACAAGCATCAACTATGGCAGAAGAAGCTAAAGTAGCTCTTAGAAATATAAGACAAGATGAAAATAATAAAATTAAAAAAGATGAAGAACTAAGAGAAGATGAAAGAGATATGTGTCTTGATATAGTTCAAGAAATGATTGAAAAATTCAATAAAATAGTTGATGAAAAATTCAAAGAAAAAGAAAATGAACTTACTAGTATTTAGTAAGTTTTTTTGTTATAATTGTTTTGATAATAGAGAGTAGGTGAACTTAATATATGTATTCTAATGAAAAGGTTAAGCCATCTTATGATAAGTTTACTGCATATTTAAAAAAGCACATTAAAGAATTAAAAAGTCAACTTGAAGATTATGAAAAGAAAGCTAATTATAGTGAAGTTATTAGTGAACTTAGAGATAATCCTAGTTTAGATATGGTATTAAAAGAAAGAGAGTTTTTAATATCATTAAATTCATCTTTTGATTCTCAATTTAAATTAATAGATTTTTTTGTTATGAGAAATGCTAGTGAAGCTCCACAAGTGACTGCTACAATTAGATCAATATTAGAGTCAGATGAGGTTAAAAATTTTGATACTAAAGTATCTAGTTCATTTAATGTGTCTGCGATAAGAGAAGAATTAGAACAATATACTAGTTTATTAAATGGAGTTAATTTAGATATAGATTTTCTAGTTAGTGTTCTTGATAAAAGTACTTTAAGTGAAAAAGAAAAATTAGATGTGTTATCTAAGAATGCATTTGATAGAATTCCTACTAAGAAATTAGATGAAAGTTTAAAAGAAGAGAAAGATAAAGCTATTGAAGAAGAAATGGCTAAAAAGATTAATGAAACTTCTTCTGAAGAAATGACTGATATTACTAAATTAAATGATAGATTTATGATTAGTATGCCAGTAATTGAAGATATTAAAAAGACTTATCGTTATTTAGTTAAAAATAAAACAGAAAAGCAACTTGCATATGCTAAATCTATGTTTAAAATATTTGATGCAGGTGAACTTTCAATAGAAGATGCAGCTAATTATGCAAATGAAATAATTGTGTCTTTATATTTAGAAATTATGAGTTATTCTGAAGAAATAAATGGCATAATAGAAAAAGCAAGTGATGGAAAACTTCCAATTGGAGACTCACAGTATTTAGAATTATGTATAACTGATATAGAGGGTTATATTATGCAATTGAGTAATCTTGTTAAATCAAAAGAAATGGAAGAAAAGAAAGAAGAAACTAAAACTGAAGAAGATAAAAAGTTATTATTTTTAGCTGATGGAAGAGGAAAATGTACACTTGATTTTACTGGATTTAAGAGTACTGAAGTTGAAACTTTACTTGATAAGTGTAGAAGAAGCATTAAAAGAAAAGAATATAGATTAGGTCCGGGTACAAACTTTAGTGTTCTTATGAATAACGTTTCTAAAACAGCTTGTTCATATGTATCTCTTTCAGATCAATTTAATTTAGTTATAGATGTTTCACATATAGGTGAAGCTCATGATAGAGCTATTGGAATAGCTACTAAAAATCAAGCAGTTATTAATGATTATATAGAACTTGTAACTAAGAATCCTGATGAAGTATATAGCGAACAAGAAGAAATTAGAAGAAATATTGGAGAAAAATTAAATATACCAATGGAAGGAGATAAAATAACATTATGAAAATAGAAAATAGTGATGATTTTTTCTATAGTATTAGAAATGATTGTTTAAAATTAATTTATAAAAAGAATGTTGATTTAGATTTATTATCTTTTGAAGTTGGTTGTAATACTGATACATTAATAAAATTATTTGATAAAAAGAATGATAACTTATTTATATATCTTAGAATATATAATACTTTGGTAGAATGGTAGGTGTTATATGACTTTAGAAGAAATAATAAGTTTAAAACTTAAAAGCTTATATGCTGAAATAGAAAGACTACGTAATAATTCATTAAAATTAGATGAAGAAACTGAAAAATTAACTATGGTTTTACTTGAAAGCGAAGACTTTATACATACTATGTCTGAAGATTGGGCTAATATTGGAGAGTTAGATGTTGATAAAATGACAGATTATCTTATTAAATATGGTTCATTTGCTTATGATAAAAAAGAAGTAAAAGAAACTTTTAGAATTATAAATGTTGTTTATGAAGCAATAGAAGCAGGAATAGATACAACTCTTACAGATTCTCAAAAAGCATTTATAGAAGGATATCTAGGTAATTTAATTCAAATGATTAAGAGTTTGAATGAAAGTATTAATACTAAAGATACAGAATCTATTGAAAACAAAAATAAAATAAATATATATAACGAATTTACTTTAGGCCTTGAAAGATTAGGTGAAAAAGTAGGTGATCCACTTAATGAAGAAATACTTAATGAAAATGATTTTCAAGCATTCTATAGTATTATAGAGGATGAGAGTATATCTAATGAAGTAAAAAAACAAGGTATTATTAAATTTACTAAATATAATGCCGATAGATTAAGTAATACACCTAAAACTATATCTAAGATAAGTATTGATGATATAAAAGATTTATTTTCGTCATATGGATTTAATAGTAAAAAAGATAAGGATTTTATTAATAGAAATAAAAAAGAACTTGAAGCTAGATGTGAACTTCAAAATATTAATAGTATCTTAAGTTTTATGAAAGATAATAAAATTCTTCGTAGATTTTCTTTAGGAACTATATTATCTATATGTGTTGCTGGTACTGTAGAAACAGTTTCACAAACTTATAAAAAGTTAGAATCTGAAGGTAAAGTAAGTGATTTATATTTTCAAACTCCTGGAGTATGGGTAAATAATCCAGTAAAGAAAAAATCACAAAAGAATAGGGGTATGCCTGGACCAAAAGAAAATCCTCGTTCACTTTATTATGCTGCTCGTAAGATTTCACTTGAAGATATAGAACTAAATGAAAAATTCTTGAAAGAAAAAGGTTTTGATATAAGTGCTGCTGAATCTGATAAAGTAGTTAAATTACTTACTACTCCTAATTATAGAGTAGTTGAAAACTATGATATATGTAGACGTTATGGTTTATATGATGGAAGTGTTAAGAATCAAGCAGTAACTCCTTTATATGGAAGTAATATTGAAGATAGATTAGATAATTTAATTGAAATAGGTTTATTAAATGGAAAAAATATATCATTTGATTTCTTTAGTAGTTATGCTAAAAGATATCCTTCTTCTATAGTTACAATGGATCAAAATAATATAATGTTTATGTATTATTTAAGAAGTATATATGGTCAAAGAGAATATTATGATAAGATATTTTCTAAATCTAGAGTTGGAATGTTAACTAAAGAAAATATACCTAAATTTAGTACTCAAGGTAAAATGCAACAATTCGTAGATGATAATTTTGTATCTTTAGATAGAATACCTAACTATGAATCTTATGATGGTATTGTTCATGATAGTGAAACTGAAAGTTATGATGAATCTGTTTTTCATGAAAAAGAAATATTTGATTTAGAAAGACAATTTAGAGTACGTGATAATGATTATGTATATGTAATTGATGATGTAATTGTATCAAGACTTAAAGTTCTTAAAACATGCTCAATATTAAGAAACGCTGGAATTCCAATTACTAAGAATGAAATTATGTATGCTGTTACTAAAGGAATGTATCTAACTAAAAATGTATATGATAGAGTTGCTTCTCATGTAGGATACATAGAAGAGGAGAAAAAAGATGGATTACTTTAAAAAATATGGTTTAAATGAAGAAGATATTAAAGACATAGAAAACTATATAGATGATGATGATATAAATAATTATTATGTTAATGAACTTGAAATAATTGATATATTAGATTATCTAAATGAAATAGGAATTAAAAATATAAAAGATATACTAAAATATAAAACAAATATATTTTATGAGAAACTTGATAACATCAAAAAATCATTTGAAAATAGAAAAGATATAGTAAAACTTATTAATGAAGATATTACTAATTTTGAATTAATAGGGTATTAAAACTAATTTAGAAATAAATTAGTTTTTTTGTAAATTTGACTTTTTAGTCAATATATAATAAAATATACGAAGTTTTATAGGAGGTGTATGAATGAAAAGATATTTTAAACTTGAACTTGATAAATGTAACTTTTGGCAAAGTGAAGTAAAAGATGGATCTAAAGTATACGTAAAAAGAGATTTTAAGAGAAGAGACGAAATACCACTTAACGAAGTCTTTTTTAGACAAGATATAGATGGAAAATTTACTGAAGTTACTACTGGTAAGAGAATGAAGGTTGCTGTTATAAATAATAGATTATTTATAGATGAACCTCAAGGAATTGATATAGTTGATGGTGCTTTTAGTTCTACATCTCCTAGAGAAATTTCTTCATTCTTATCAGAAATTAGATCTAAAAAGTTAGGTCAAGAATATATAAGTATACTTAATGATTTCTTTGTCAATAGTCCATTATGTGAAAGAGCATCTTACTTAAAAAAAGAGAAAAAAGAAGAAAAATCTTTTTTAAGAAAGTTAGTATCTAAGTTTCATAAGGAAAATTAAACTTCATATTTATGAAGTTTTTTTAATTGATAAATATTATAAAAATGGTATACTTGTTATAGTAGGTGAGTTATGAAGAATAAAGATGGTTTTACATTAGTTGAATTACTAGCTGTAATAGCTATTTTAGCAATTCTAGTAATTATTGCTCTTCCTAATGTAATTGGTATGTATAATAGAGCACAAAAGCAAATGTTTTTAACAGAGGCTAAAAAAGTTTATAGTGAATCAGAGAAAAAATATTTAACAAATGCAATAAGTGGTAAAAATACAAAGATTATTAATTCGGAAGATAATTCTAAACTTGATATGACAGGTAAGAAACTTCAATATTGTGTTGTTTTAAATAGTAGTGGTAAAGTAACTGATATGAAAGTATCCAATGGTAAATGGGTAGCTAGTTTAAAAGGAAAAACTATTGAAGACTTAACAATAGATGATTTAGAAGATGGCAACTTAGATGATTATGAGTGTGGTGAAGCTCCTACGGATGAATCTTGTTTTGCATATGCACCAGTTTCTGAAAGTGTAGATAATGCAACTCCGACATTCACAATAGGAGATGCTAATAAATGTAAAAATTATTTAATTTCTAAAAATGCTCCAGAAGATGCAGCAACAACACTATGTAATGGTGGTACATATACATTGAATGATCAAGAAATTACTATTTATGATTTGTTTGCTCATGGCTTTTCAGATGGTGATTATGCATCAGCAGGATTAAATGTTAAATATATTATAATTGAAAAAGTGGAAGTTGTTGACGAAGATAAATGTAAAAACTTTTATATAGATGATGGTTTTTCTGATGATGAATCTATAAAATTGTGCACTACAAATGAAAGTGTTAATGGCGTAAGCTTGTTTGGCGATGTTGTGGATGGATATATATCATTTTATTATTATGATAAGGTAGGATTAAAAGTAACATCAAGGCCTTTAGATGCAACAACGGTTGTTATAACTGGATATGACGCTAGTTGTGGTACAGATGTTGTTATTCCTTCAAAAATAAATGGTAATACTGTTGTTGGAATTTCATCATTTGCCTTTAATGCTAGTTGTTTGGAAGAAACAAAATCAAATGTCAACGATGACTATAAAATTAAATTTTTAGATTATAATAATGATGAAAAATATTCTGTTAATAAAGTACTTATGGAAATCAGAAATTGTATTTCAGATAGACTTACATCTGTTGTAATACCTGAAACAATACATGAAATAGGTGATTATGCATTTACTTATAATGCATTAACTGATGTTACCATTCCTTCTTCTGTAAGAACTATAGGAAATTATGCTTTTTCTTCTAACAACCTTAGAACTGTTACTTATAATGGAAATGAGTCTGATATATCATTTGGTTATTGTCCATATTATAGAAATTACAATTATTCTGGAGTGAGTAAAAATTGTAGACCTAAGTAAAATTGGTTGAGATTTTAATATTTGTAGTTTATAGAAGCTTTTAATATTTAAAATTATTATTAAAAAATAGAAAAGATATTAAAAATAATATCTTTTTATTTGAAATAATGGTATAATCTTAGTAGATTTTTTGGAGGAACTTATGAAATTAACAAGAACTGAAGCTAGAGAAAAGATTATGGTAATCTTATATCAAATAGATTTTTATAAAAAAGAAAACATTGAATATAATTTAGAAGATGTTTTTCATGAAAATTTAGAGATGGATAATAAATATGTTAAAGATATTGTAAATGGTGTTTTAGAAAACCAAGATAAGATAGATGAAACTATTAGTAAATATCTAGAAAATTGGGATTTAGATAGACTTGGTAAAACTGATAGAGCAATACTTAGATTATCTACTTATGAAATGATGTATTATGATACTCCTAAAGTAGTAGTTATTAATGAGGCTGTTGAACTTGCTAAAAAGTATAGTGATGATAAAGTTGTTAAGTTAATAAATGCTGTTTTAGATAAAGTTCGTGATAATGAGGAAGTAAATGAATAGAGAATATATTTCTATTAGTGATATTAATAGAATTATTAAATTTACTATTGATAGTAATGAAAGTCTTCGAAGTGTATATATTAAGGGTGAAATAAGTAACCTTAAGTTTCATAGTAGAGGACATTTATATTTTTCACTTAAGGATGAAGGTAGTAAAATAAATGCTGTTATGTTTAACTATAATAGATATCTTAATTTTATTCCTAAGGATGGAGATTCTGTTTTAGTACACGGTAAAGTTAGTGTTTATGAAGCAACTGGAAGTTATCAAATATATGTTGATGATATGCAACAAGATGGTCTTGGAAATTTATATCAATTATTTGAAGAACTTAAGAAGAAGTTATCTAGTGAAGGGTTATTTAATCCTGAACATAAAAAGAAAATAAAGAGACTTCCACGTAAGATTGGTGTTATAACTGCACCTACTGGTGCTGCTGTTAGGGATGTAATATCTACTATTAATAAGCGTTATCCTTTGGTAGAAATATATGTGTTTCCAACTCTTGTTCAAGGAGAAGATGCTGGTAAGAATATAGTTCGTATGATTGAACTTGCTAATACTTATCCACTTGATACAATTATTCTTGGACGTGGTGGTGGTTCTATAGAGGATTTATGGGCTTTTAATGAAGAAATAGTTGCAAGAGCAATATACAAGTCAGAGATACCAATAATAAGTGGTGTAGGACATGAAATAGACTTTACAATAAGTGATTTTGTAGCAGACCTTAGAGCTCCAACTCCTACTGGTGCTGCAATACTATCAACTAGTGATAAAGAAGATATAATTAAATATTTAAAAACTACGAAAGAAAGAGTTAATAATGCTATATTAAATAGACTTTATTCTTATAATGAACTTATTAAGAAATATAAAAGTAATTATATTCTTAATAATCCAATGAGACTATATGATATTAAAGAGCAAAAGTTAGATATTTTATATGATAGATTAAATACTAATATAAGAATCAAACTTGACAATAGTTATAAATTAGTAGATAAATATAAGAGTAATTATATTCTAAATAATCCTAAAGTATTATATGAAAGTAAATTCGATAAGCTTGAAAGTCTTAGTGAAGACGTAGACTCTAGTATTAAAAGAGTTATTGAAAATAATAGTAAGAGACTTGATACTTTAAAAATAAAACTTGAACTATTAAATCCTAAGAATGTACTTGATAAAGGATACTCAATAATATATAAAGATGGTAAGATAGTTAAGAATACTAAAGATATAAGCATTAATGATGACTTAAATGTTATAATTAGTGATGGTAATATAGATGTAACAGTTAAAGGAGTAAATAAATGAAAGAAAAGACATTTGAACAATCTATAAAAGAACTTGAAAAAATTGTTAATGAACTTGAAAGTGGAGAACTTGATTTAGATAAATCAATTACCAAATATACAGAGGCTATGAAATTAATAGAATTTTGTGAAACTAAGCTTAATAATGCTACTGAAACTATTAATAAATTAGTTAATGAAAATGGTACTGAAACTAAGTTTGAGGTAGAAGAAAATTAGTAATTATTTCCATAGAAATAAGTGGTTATATATTAAAAATATTAAAGTTAATAATAATAAAGAGGTGAAAGTATGAAAAAAGTATTATTCACGTTCTTTATTATTTTTTTATTTCCATTAGGAGTTTTTGCATATTCTAAATATATAATACCTGGAGGAGAAAGTATTGGAATTAAAATAAATACTGAAGGGCTTGTAGTTGTAGGATTTTATAAAGTTAATGGTGAATATATAGCTAAAAATAACTTTAAAATAGGGGATAAGATAATTAATGTTAATGGTAAAAAGGTAAATACTATTGATGAATTAAGTAACGCTGTTAGTGAAAATGAAATGTCTTCTTTAAGTGTTAAAGTTACTATTAAAAGAAATGATAGAGAAGTGGATACATATTTAAAACTAATTGATGAAGATGGTTCTTATAAAACTGGTCTTTATGTAAAAGATTCTTTAGTTGGACTTGGAACTTTAAGTTATATAGATCCAGTAACTAAAATATATGGAGCTTTAGGGCATGAAATAACTATGAATGAAACTGGTAACAAAGTAGATGTTAGAGATGGTAATATTCTTTATAGTAAAGTTACTGGTATTGATAAGAGTAGAAATGGTAGAGTAGGAAGTAAAAATGCTAATATAGTTTTTGATAGAAAGATTGGTACAATACAAAAAAATACTGATAAAGGAATATATGGACTTTATACTGATAATTTGCCTAATAAAGATACATATCAAATAGCTGAATTTTCTGATATTGAAAAGGGAGATGCATACATTTTAACAGTTACTAAAGATAATAAGATAGAAAAATATAGCATTAATATATTAGATAAATATCATAGTAAAAAAGATACTCAAAAAGCATTTAGTTTTGAAATAACAGATAAATCTCTTTTAAATAAAACAGGTGGTATAGTTCAAGGTATGAGTGGTTCTCCAATAATTCAAGATGATAAAATAATTGGTGCTGTTACTAATGTATTAGTTGATAATGTTACTTTAGGTTATGGTATATCAATAATAACTATGTTATCTGAAGGAGAAAAGTAAATATAAAAATTTATTTAGCATATAATTAAATATACTTTAAAAAGTATATTTAATTTGTTATAATGTTTTTTTTTTGAGGATAATATGATACATAATGAAAGATTTGATGTTAATAGTAGTAAATTGAAAAGAGACTATAAAATATGTTCTTTAGCTGATATCCATAATAATTCTTGGGCAAGTTTTAAGCTTTGGAATGATTTAATAGACACAGTTGATAGAGAAAACCCGGATTATATATTTATATCTGGGGATTTTGTTTATAATTCTGATGATTTTTATGTTTCAAAAAATGATAGGATGTTAAGATATCTTCTTAGAAGTTTAAGTGAGATAGCAGAGACTTTTATGTGTCTTGGTAATCATGAATTAAAATCCGGAAGAAAGTTTAATAGAGATGATTCTATACAATATTTAAGAATGTTAGATAGAACTATGGATATACATATACTTGATAAAAGAATTGGTGAAGAATTTATAGATACAGAAGATATTAGAATAGGTGGTTTTTGTCCTAGAAGCGAAACATATTATAAATCTTGTGAAAGAGAGTGGAATAAATATTTTGTAGAAGATTATTTAAATAGTTTACTTGAATTTACTAAAGATAAATTTAATATTTTACTTACTCATTCTCCTGATACTATAAGTCAAAAAGAAGTTTTGATTGCTCTTAGAGATAAACTTAAAGAAATAGACTTAATATTATGTGGACATAAACATGATGGATATATTCCTAGAATTATTCAGAAAACTGGTATTATTCATGATGACTTTGGCTTTGATGTTAGTGATGGAAAGAATGTATTTGATTATATAGTTAGTAGAACTTCTAATTGTAGAGGAGAGTTTGATGTATTAGATGCTAAAATGATAGTAAATAGAGGATACAGAAAGTTTTCTCATAAAAGTCCAGTATTTGCGGCACTTGATAAAGTTTCATCAAGAGATATGGCTACAATAATTCTTAAAAAGAAATTGTAGTCTTTTTTATTGAAATAAAAACTATTTTTTGATAAAATTTATATATACTAGGAGGCTGTTATGGAAGATGTTAGTAATAAATTAGAAGTTACTATTGAAGATGGTACTACAGTAACTGTTAATGTTTTAGATTTTGTTGATTCATTAGAATTTGGTAAAACATATATAATATATACAGTTAATGATCAATCAGATACTATTTTTGCTTCTATTTTAAATGAAACAGAGGATTCTTATTCTCTTGATACTATAACTGATCAAAAAGAATTAGATTTTATTAATAATGAAATTGATAGAGTTGTTAGTGAATTAAGCGAAGAGGGTGAATAATAATGACTATACAAGAAGCTATTAGTAGAGGTAGATTACCTAATATTGATCCTAAAAAAATGATTAGTGTATGTGCTAAACTTGGAATACCAGCTCGTGACTTATCTTTTTCTCTTACAGATGATCAATTAAGAAGACTTCAATATGATCCATCTCTTCATAGATCTATTGTTACATCTCAAGTTAAAGGTGCTCATAAGACATTAATTTCTGAATATGACGAATTAATAAAAAAATATCAATCTTTATCTGAAAGAATGGATAAAAATCCTGATTTATCATCTAAAAAAGGTGAAATTGACAAACTTTTAGCTGATTTAATTACTGCTAGAGATGAGTATAATGGTGTAGTAAAAAATGTATTTATTACAAGAGATAATATGGGATTTGATATAAATGTTACTAATCCTGTAAATCGTACTATTATGGGTATTGTTGATGGTAGACTTCAAAAGCAAGGTGCTAAATTAAATGCAGAATATGCTAAATTAGATAAATTACAAGCTACTAAATTTAAAACTAAATTTAAACAAAAGAGAAATGCTAAGAAAATTCAAAAGGTTGCTGAGAAAATTGCTAAGTTACAAGGAAAGCAAGGTAAACTTCAAACTACTCAAAGAAAGATAGTAAATAAAGGTTCAGGTAAGTATGCTAAAATCAAATCTAAAGAATTTTTAGATTATAGGAATGATTTACAAAGATATACAGCTTATGCTGATGCTAAAGAAAAGAATATTCAAGCACAAAGAGATTATGCTAGTGATTTAGCTCAAACTAGAATAGAATTACATAATTTAGAAAGTCAAATTGGTGTTGGTAATGCATTAGATAGAGCAAAAAATACTATTGCTAGAACTAAATTACAATTTGAACAAAGAAAACTTAAATCTGATTTAACTAAATATCAAAAACAAGAAAAAATGATAGAAAGATTAAAAGGAAAAAGAGGTATGTGTAGACTTTCTGAACAAATCTATAGACAAGTTGCTATGTCATATGCTATGTAAAATAAAAATACTTTCGTTTGAAGTGATATGATAAAAGTAGACAAAGAGTAAAAACACTCTAGTCTACTTTTT
>CAVIUL010000039.1:0-3883 GCA_963645885.1 bacterium
TTATTTCATTTGGGGTGTTATCTTTTATATTTTTTTGATTATATATAATATAACCAACTAATCCTATGATTACTAAAGTCATAATTATAATAACTATTATTCGCTTTTTTTACTCCTCTTATTCTTCTATTCTTTTTATAGCATCTTTTATAACGTTTATAGAATTATCAAGTTTTTCTTGTTCTTTATTGTTTAATTCTATTTTCATTTTTTTGGTAGCTCCATCTCTATTAATAACACTTGGAGTACTAAAGTATATATCATTTTCTTCATCATAGCTTGATACTGTTATAATTGTGTTTTCATTATTTAATATTGCATTTGTTATTCTTGTAAGACACATTGCGATTCCATAGTATGTAGCACCTTTTCTATCTATTATTTCATATGCTGCATTTCTTACATCATCTTCTATTTTTATCATTTCATCTTGTGTTAGATATTTATCTATTTTTTCACTACCAATTAATGCTGAACTCCATAGTACAAATTCTGAGTCTCCGTGTTCGCCAATAACATATGTATGAATACTTTTTGGATTGATTCCTACTTTTTCACCAACTATATATCTTAGTCTTGCTGTATCTAGGCTTGTACCTGATCCTATAACTTTATTTGGTTTCATTCCTGAATATTTATATGTTATATATGTCATTATATCAAGTGGGTTTGTTGCGACTAGAAAATAACCTTTAAAATCATTTTTCATTACTTCTGTTATAATTGATTTAAATATTTTAGAGTTTTTATTGATTAAATCCATTCTTGTTTCACCTGGATTTTGATTAGCACCTGCGGCGATTACTATAAGTTTAGCATCTCTACAGTCAGAATAATCTCCGACTCTTATATCTATTTTAGATGGACTAAATGCTAAACAGTGATTTAAATCCATTGCTTCTCCGATGATTCTATCTTTATTAATATCAATTAATACGAGTTCGTTTACATTTGTGTTTTGGTTTAATAGTGAAAACGCATAACTCATACCTACATTTCCACAACCTATAATTATTACTTTGTTCATATGTTCTCCTTTATTCTATAAACATTATAACACAAAGAAAAAAGATAACAAATGTTATCTTTCAGTATATTTTCTTTCTACTCTTGAACTTACATCACACATAACTTCATAATTTATAGTGTCTAGGTAGTTAGCTATTTCATTTATATGATTGTTATCTTTTATAATTAAGACTTCATCATTTAGTTTTACATTCTCACCAATTAAAACAAATAACATATCCATACATATATTACCGACTATTTGATATCTATTATTATTTATATAAACATATCTTCCAGTATTTTTTCTTATTATTCCATCTGCGTATCCGATAGGTACTATTCCAATTAATTCATCTTTTGTTGCTTTATAGTTTCCATCATATCCAACTGTATCTCCATCTTTGATATGCTTTATCTCAATTATTTTTGATTTTAGAGTAAAGACAGATTCTAAATTTAGATTATTACTGAATCCATACATGATTATTCCCATTCTGCATCCATTTACATAATCTTTCTTTTTATAGTTGGTTATTGTTTCACTATTTGGAATATGAACTATTTCAAATTCATTTAGATCTATATCTTTTGTAATACTTTCAAAACATTTAAATTGTTTTTCAGTAAGTATTTTGTCACTACTTTTATATATATGAGTATATATTCCTTCTAATTTAATATTTGAGCCTTTAATAATTTTATATACTTCATTTAATTCTTTATTACTACTGATACCAAGTCTATTCATACCAGTATTTATTTTTAAATGACAAGTAAATTTTTTATTTTTAACTTTATTTAGATATTCCAATGATGAAATAGTTAGTGTTATATTATTTTTATATGCTTTATCTATATATTTTATATCTATTGGTTCTAAAACAAGTATTCTAGTGTTTGTTATCTTTCTTATTTTTAATGCTTCTTCTAAAGAAGAAACTGCTAGATAGTTTGCACCACCTAGCAATATACTTTTTACACATTTAATACCGAGTCCGTAGCAGTTTGCTTTTACTACTGCGATATGATATTTATAATTTGAGGATGAATTAACTATTGTTTTTACATTATTTTCTAGCTTTTTTAGATTAATTAATTCATATGTTTGTCTTATCATTATTTTAAATACCAAATATCTTTTCCATCTTTGAATACTTGTTTAATAATACCACCCATTAAACATTGTTCTCCTAGATATATAACACATGCTTGTCCTGGAGTTACTGCTTTACCATCTACATATTTTACTCTTATTTGATTGTTTTCTAAGTATTCAATTGTTACTGGAATGTCTTCGCTTCTATATCTGAATTTTGCTGTTGCGAATGTTGGATGTTTATCTGATATAAAGTTAACGTCTTCTATTAATGCTTCATCAGAAAGTAAGTATTTAGAGTCACTTCCATATGCGATATAAAGTGTGTTTGTTTTAGAATCTTTACCACATACATAGTGTCTTTCTTGATCTCCTGAAAGTCCTACATTACGTCTTTGACCAATTGTATAGTTCATAAGTCCGTGATGAGTGCCAACTTTTTTACCTGTTTCTACGTCTATAATATCTCCATCTTTTCCTTTTAGATAATTAGAAACAAATTGTTGATAGTGACGTTCTCCGATAAAACAAATACCTGTTGAATCTTTTTTATCTGCGACTGGTAAATTATATTCTTTAGCAAGTTCACGTACTTCTGGTTTAGTTAAATGTCCTATTGGGAATAATACATCTTTTAATTGTTCACTCGATACTTGACTTAAAAAATATGTTTGATCTTTATTATTATCTACTCCTCTTAAAAGTCTATTTCCTTTTATACGTGCATAGTGACCAGTTGCTATTTTGTCTGCTCCTAGTTTTTTTGCTTCTTTTTTGAATAAATCAAACTTTATATATTTATTACACATAATATCAGGATTTGGAGTTCTTCCTTTTTCTAGTTCATCTAGAAAATACTTAAATACATCATCCCAGTATTCTTTAATAAAATCTACTCTATAAAGTGGTATACAAAGTTCATCACATACAGCTTTAGCATCTCTATAATCTAATTCTTGAGGACAAACTCCATCTGTTATACCTTCTTTATCATTATTAATGTTTGAGTCCCAATTTTTCATGAATAGACCAACTACTTCGTATCCTTCTTGTTTTAATAATAAAGCTGATACTGCTGAATCTACTCCTCCGCTTATTCCTACTACTACTTTCATAAATATACATCCCTTTCGATATCAACATTATACTACAAATTTAATGATATTTGAACATAAATATATTTCGATTAGGCTACTAATTATGAGTAATAGTGATAGTATTAAAAATATATAGAAATAATTTTTAATAAATGATCTTAAATTGATGTCTTTATTGTTTTTTATTGTATTAAAACATTTAATACTAAAGTTTATACTATAATAACTTAGGAATAGAAATATTAATTCATTTAATATAGTTGGAAATACTATTATTAAGGCATATAAAGCGCCTTTTAATTTATAAGTATAAATAATAGTTGATATAGTTAAACTAAGTGATATGCCTCTATAAATGATTATTAATGGTATAACTAGTGAACAAAAGAATATTATTCCTGATATCCATATAATACTACTATATTTTATATTAGATATTATTGATAAGATAAGCCCGTTAGTATAATTATAATTATCGTTTTTTATTAGATTAATATAGTTAATGATACTACTTTGTAGTGAACTTTTATCCATAAATATAAAACTAATTATTCCAATTGAAAAACCTATTACTAGAGTTACTACTAATATTTTAAATATCTTACTATTTATTATTTTCATATTAAATTATATTTAAATCTTTATTTTTTATTACTTTTATATTATAATTTTAATGAGG
>CAVIUL010000039.1:3922-14923 GCA_963645885.1 bacterium
GTATTTAATTATGGCAAAGAAAAAAAGTAATAAAGGACTTGGAAAAAAGATAGTAGCATGGATTATGCTTTTAGTTATGGTAGGTAGTTTGTTTTCTATCGTAATATCTGCTCTATTAAGCTAATTTAAAAAGAAGGTTTTATCCTTCTTTTATTTTGTTTTTTATATTATTTATTATATCTTTGCCTTTTTTATGTATTTTCTTTAGTATCATTCAGTTCCTCCAATATATTATATTTATATTTTTAAGGAACATAAATTATATTTATCATTTATAGTAATATGGATATTTACAACTACAACATATATCGCAATTTTTACAGTCTCTGCATTCACAGCAGTCCTCGCTTTTAGTTTCTTTGATAAATCCTATGATTCCAAATGATATAGTTAGAATTGATAATACTATTATTAGCATTATTTTCTTTTTACTTTTCTTTAATTTTTTAAGTAATATTAGTGTTAATGCCAATAAGAATATAGATATACATATATAAATCATACTTTTCACCATATAAATTATACTATATTTTGAGCAAAATAAAAACCTGTAAAACAGGTTATATTCTAAATGGTGGACCGCTAGGGATTCGAACCCTAGACCCATCGATTAAGAGTCGATTGCTCTACCAGCTGAGCTAGCGGTCCAAGTGTTGACCATTAAATTAATAAATTAATCTTCCGGTTCAACGTTATTCATTATAACATACTATTTTTAAAAATGAAATACTTTTATTTTATTTTTCTAATAATTTCTCCATTTTTTAAGTTATAATTCTTATATTTTGCTAAATCTGATATACTTACTATTTCATATCCCATACTATTTAGCTTAGGTATTAGCATTTTTACAGCTTCAATTGTTGTTGGATATAAGTCATGCATTAATACTATACATCCATCACATGCGTGCTTTAAAACCGCATTATACACTTTAGTACTATCTTTTACTAGCCAATCTTTTGGATCTATATTCCATAATACAATTGGATAATTAGTTGATTTAACAGTATCATTATAGTTACCATATGGTGGTCTTAGATATTTGATATTATCATTTGTTATTTCGTTAAATATTATAGAAGTCGAATTTATTTCTTTTAGTATATCGTCTTTACCTAATTTATTAAGGTTCTTATGAGAATATGTATGTGATGCGACTTCAGAAGATGATTTATACACTTCTTTTACAATCTCTTCATTATACTTCATTCTGTTTCCTAACATAAAGAATGTTGCGGTTGAATCATTTAATTCTAATGTTTTTAATAACTCTTTTGTATATTTACTTGGTCCATCATCAAAAGTGAATGCTATATATTTTTTATTTTCATCTATCGTTTCATCTTCATCAAAAGTATCTTCTGTTAGAGGTATTGTTATATATGGTATATAATCTAGATTTTCAAAGTTAATATTATTAAAATATACTTCTATTTTATTTTCATCTATTATATAAGTATTATTATTTATATTTGATTCTTTTATTTTTTCATATACATCTGTTTGATATTTGTAATAAACTATTTCATTTATTTCATTTTCTAAGTATTCTTTATCATATACATTTGATATATAAGAGACTTCTTTATTTTTAAGATTTAATAATATATTTTTATTCTTTGCTTTTTCTAATGTATTTTCAATATTAAATGTTATATTTACATAGTTATCAAAATAATATAACTTATAGTCCATAATTAATGATTTTTGAACTGTATCAAATTTTTTGAATTCTTTTACATAGTCATAAATTATATCTGTTATTAGTTTATTTATTTTATCATCTTTGAATCTTGGATATTCAACATTCACTTCTGTTAATTCATCTTTATATGTTATTGTTGATGTTTTTACATCTTTCAAATCTCTAGCTGGTTCTTTATAAAAAACGTTTACTATTATAAAGAGAGTTACAAGTAATGCTGAAATATATAAAAAGTACTTATATAATTGATTTTTATAGTTAAGAATTATCATAATTTACCTCTCTTTATATTATTTATATATATAATATAACACAAATAATAAAATTTTAAACTATTTTTTAAAAAAGTTATTGAAATTGAATTTCTTTTATGCTATTATTAAGTAGTCGTGGACCTCTAGCTCAATTGGTTAGAGCATCCGGCTCATAACCGGGCGGTTGTAGGTTCGAGTCCTACGAGGTCCACCACTAATGATGCAGGTGTGGCGAAATTGGCAGACGCACTAGACTTAGGATCTAGCGGAGCAATCCATGGGGGTTCAAGTCCCTTCACCTGCACCATTTTTTTATTGGTAATAAAGAGAAATGTAATGTTTCTCTTTTTATATTGTGTAAAGTATGTAAAGTATTATACTTTTTTAGTGTTAATTATAGTATAATTTATTGTAGGTGATTTAAATGATTTATTATTTTATAGGAATTAAAGGAAGCGGTATGAGCTCTCTTGCTCAAATAATGCATGATTTAGGATATAAAGTTACAGGAAGTGATAAACCAGATCATTTCTTTACTGAAGCTGGTCTTATCGAGAAAGGTATTCCTTTTCATGAATTTAATCCTGATATGATTACAAAGGATATGATAGTTGTTCAAGGCAATGCTTTTAATGATGAACATCCTGAAGTTAAAAAAGCACATGAACTTGGACTTAAGATATTTACATATCAAGAAATGATAGCTGAAATAACTAATGATACTAAATTAGTTGCTGTATGTGGTTGTCATGGTAAGACTACTACAACTACTATGATGAAAACAGTATTAGAACCATTTGGAGTTAATTATCTAATTGGAGATGGAACTGGATTTGCTAAAAAGGGAAATGAATATTTTGCTCTTGAAGCATGTGAATATAAGAGACATTTCTTAGCTTATAATCCATATTACACGATTGTAACTAATATTGAACTTGACCATACAGATTATTATAAAGATTTAGATGATGTTATGGATGCATTTACTGAATTTGTAAGTAAGACTCGTAAGGCAGTTATAATGTGTGGCGATGACATTAATAATAGAAAAGTTAAAACTGATAAACCTGTATATTATTATGGTTTTGATGAAAACAATGATGTTGTTGTTAAAAATATTAGTCATGATGAAGAAACTACTAAAGCTGATGTGTACATCAAAGGAGAATTATATGATACATATACCTTCCCTTTTGTAGGAGACCATCTATTATTAAATGCTCTTGGTGTAATTACTGTATGTTATCTTGAAAATCTACCTAAAGATGAAGTTAAAAATCAAGTAAGTAAGATTGAACATGCTAAGAGAAGATTTATTGAAGAAAAATTTAGAAATAACATATTAATTGATGATTATGCTCATCATCCAACTGAAGTTAAAGTTACAATTGAAGCTGCTCGTAAGAAATATCCAGATAGAGAGATAGTTGCCCTATTTAAAGCTCATACTAGATCAAGAGTTCAATATTTCCATAAAGAGTTTGCTGATGCATTAAATATTGCTGATAAAGCATTTGTACTTGATATTGGAGAAGATAGAAAAGAGCTTGGATATGATGGTGTATCTTGCATGGATATAATAAAAGATCTTAAGAATGGTGAATATATATCACTTGAAGAAGTGGATAAATTACTTCCATATAAAGATACTAATGCAGTACTTCTATTTATGAGTAGTAAAGACATATATGTACTTGAAAACAAATATAAAGAAATAGCTAGTAAATAGTTATTTCTTTTTTTAGCAAATAAAAAAGAAGGACTACTCTCTTCCTTCTAATCTACATAATAAATCGATTTTGAACATTTCTTTTTGAGCATTTGCTTTAGAAATCATTATTCCTTTATAAGCAGTTAATTCTGACTTATGACCATCTAATAATATATCTTTAGGTTCTAAATTATTTAACATAACTATATTATTATTTTTATATACAGTATAGTTTAATTTAACTTCACCATATACTTTTACAAATAATGAGTCAGTTGGTAATCTTAAATCATAAGTTTCAGTTTGTTCATGTTTATTAATTGAAACTAATTCTCCAACGAATTCACCGCTTCTTAATTTAGGATAAAAATCAAACATTAATTTCTTATAAGCAACCATGTTGTATTTTTTTAAACTTCTTTCTAATTTCTTGAAGTTATTCTCATCCAAATAATCTAAAATAAATCTACCTTTCATAATCATCAAAACCCCCCCTTAATGATTTGTATATAGATTATAGCATATTTTTTAGAAAAAGTCAAATAAAAGTTATTTTAGAGGTTTTTAATGAATTATGATTAGTTAATTGTATTTTTAATTTTTGCTTCTTATATGTCTTAAAAAGCATGTTATTTTACTAATTTATATATTAATATTTTGTTATTAAAATTAAATAATTTAAAAAAGAGTATTTCTACTCTTTATTTTTAATTTCATTATGTAGTTTTTCTATGAATTCATCTATTTTTAATGTATGAGTTTCATTAGAACCACGAAGACGATAACTGATACTTTCAGCATCTCTTTCTTTATCTCCTAAAATTAGAGTATATGGAACTTTTGAAAGAACACTTTCTCTCATTTTATAATTTAGTTTTTCATCTCTATCGTCTAATTTAACTCTTATATTTTCATTATTTAATATATCAAATATTTTTTTACAATAGTCTAGATGATATTCCATATTAACTGGAATAATATTTACTTGTTCTGGAGCTAACCATAATGGAAGTGCACCTTTAGTTTCTTCTAAGATGTATGCCATAAATCTATCTAGTGAGCCTAAGATAGCTCTATGAAGAACTACTGGTGTTTTCTTTTCTCCATCTTTATCTACGTATTTTAAATCAAATTTAGCTGGTAAACAGAAGTCTAATTGACAAGTAGATAATGTGTATTCGTTTCCTACTGCTGGACGTACATTAACATCTAATTTAGGTCCGTAGAATGCTGCTTCACCTATTTCTTCAGTATATTCAATACCTAATTCATTTAATACTTCACGTAGTTCATTTTCTGCTTTATTCCACATTTCATCATCTGGATGATATTTTTCTTTATCTTCTGGATCTCTTAGTGATAAAACACATCTATAATCAGTTATACCGAAGTCTTTATATACATCAAATATTAAATCTACTACACTCTTGAATTCTGATTTGATTTGTTCTGGTGTTACGAATAAGTGAGCATCATTTTGACAGAAGTGTCTTCCTCTTTCAATACCTTTTACAGCACCTGATGCTTCATATCTAAAGTCATGAGCTATTTCACCTATTCTAATTGGTAAATCTTTATATGAATGTAATTTATTTGAATAAATCATCATATGATGTGGACAGTTCATTGGTCTTAATACGAATGTTTCTTCATCTACTTGCATAGCTGGGAACATATTTTCTTTGTAGTGATCCCAGTGTCCTGAAGTTTTATATAAGTCTACTGTTCCAACACATGGAGTTAATACATGTAAGTATCCTAATTTTCTTTCTTTTGCTTTAATATAATCTTCTAATTCTTGCCAAATAATATATCCATTTGGTAAGTACATAGGAAGTCCGCGTCCTACTAAGTCATCTGACATGAATAGTTCCATTTCTTTTCCTATTTTTCTGTGATCTCTATTTTTACAATCTTCTAAGTATGCAATATATTCATTTAAATCTTCTTCGTTTTCAAAGCATACTCCATATACTCTTTGAAGCATTTTATTTTTAGAGTCACCTTTCCAATAAGCTCCACTAACTTTTAATAACTTAAAGTATTTAATTTCTTTAGTTGAGTTTACATGTGGTCCTCTACATAAATCTATAAAGTCTTCTTGTCTATATGCAGATATTACTTGTTCATGTTCATCCATTCTACTAATTAAATCTATTTTATACGGATCATCTTTGAACATTTCAAGTGCTTCATCTTTAGATAATTCAATTCTTTTAATTAATTTATTATCTTTAGATATTTTCTTCATTTCTTTTTCGATTTTTGGTAAATCTTCTTCAGTTAATGATACGTCACCTAAATCTATATCATAATAGAATCCTTCATCAATAACTGGTCCAACCCAAAATTTTGCTTGTGGGTATATATGTTTTACTGCATGTGCTAAAAGATGAGCACAGCTATGGTTTAACATATTTAATCTTTCATCATTTTTAATTTCTTTCATTATTCTTCATCTTCCTTCATTCTTTTTATTTCGTTTCTATTGTATTTTTTTGTAAGAACTACTCCCCTTTTCTCTAGTTCTCTTCTTGCTTCTCTACTGTTTCTATATGAATTAAATCTAGTATTTAATAATCGCTTTAATTCATATATACTCATTGCTGTATAATCATATCTTTCATCGTTTATTTTTCTTGGTTCTTCATGTTCTACTTCTATTTCATGAAAATCAAATTCTTTTTCTATGGTTGGGACATAATATGGTATTACGGTTTTACCATCACTAACCATTAATATTTTTCCGCGGGTTATTGCTTCTGGATGATTATTTACATATTCGAATGTACTTCTTTTTAATTGTGGAAATAATACTTTGGCATCTAGATGCGTTATTTTTTTTAAGTCAGACCCTCCTAGACCTAGTGTTCTTGATAAAAACTTTGATAATGTTATTGTTTCATATTTCATATTAACCCTCCCTTATAAAACAAAAAAAAGGAATAGTAAGGAGTCTTTAATAGACGGTACCATCCCTTTATTTAACTTATTATGTTTTGTAACGAAAACAACTCGTAGGTTATTAACCTCATATGATTGGTAGTAATTATTAATCTATTACTTAGTTTTCACCATCCACTAATTCTCTATGCTAATATAATTAATAATCTCGTCCAATTAATTAATTTATAAGTTAATGTTAACACAATTTTTTCACTTAAGCAACATCTTTTAATGTTAATGTTCTATTTCTTTTTTTTACTGCTGCTAAAGATTCAATTTTTTCTCCTAAAGTTTCTAGTTCGAATGCATCTAATTCTGCTATAGCTTTTGCTATATCACTTTTAGTTACTTCTTTTTCTATATATTTAGGTTTTTCTACTTCTTTTGCCATATATGGTGTGATATCTAATGTTTCATCAGTAGTTGTTTCACGTGTTATATATTCAATTGGTGTTTCATATGAATCATAAAGAGTGTAATCATTTTTACGTGCAACATATTTTTCTGGTTTTTCAAATACAATTTGAGGTTCCATTGGTTTTGCTAATGATGCATTCTTTAAGAATTCTTCTCTTTCTTTGATTGCTTGTCTTTCTTCTCTTGTTATATATTCACCATTTTCAATTTCATTTTTAACAGCTCTATCAATAGGGTCTTTTCCTTGAACTAATGATATTGCTTTTATTGCATAATAGAAAGGTATAAATCCTCTAAAGAAGTTTCCTAATCCTTCATTAAATTTATACATACTATTTTTATTTTTTAAAACATATCCTTGATCTTTAAGTTTCTTCTCGATTATTGGCTTTACTGAGCCTATTACTGCTAAGCCATATGCTGTTGATAATAACTGAGCAACAATTAATGCTATAATTACATTTTCCATCGATATCCCCCCTTAATGATGCACATATTATATCAAAAAATGAGCGATTTGTCAATCTACGACTATTTTTTCAACTAAAAAACGTCATAAATATATACTTTGACGTTCTTAATTTGTTTATTTTCTTTTATTTCCACTTATTAATGTTTGTTCTTCTGTTAAATACTTAATTCTTTCAATTATTCTTCTTGCTTTTATTTCATCTGTTCCTTTTGATGTTTCTGAAAGAACACTTTCTAGTTCATCTATATTAAAGTTTGAAGTAAAGAATGTTGTTAAATCGTTATCCATTCTATATTGAAGAATAGTTCCTAATACTTCATCTCTTGCCCAAGCACTATTATTTTCAGCTCCAATATCATCTATTAAAAGTATATCACTTGTCATTATTTCGTCTAAAACATCATCATAGTTATATTCATTAAATGATGCTTTTAGTCTTTTTAATAGTGATGGATAATAAACGTTTACTGTTCTAAAACCTTTATTTGATAGTTCATTTAATAATGCACTTAGTATATATGATTTTCCACTTCCAAATGAACCACTTAAGTATAAGCCTTTTACTGGCTCGTTATTCATTTTCTTTTTTAGAAAATCTTTTATATATTTTAGTATACTTGCTCTTTCTTTTTCGGTAACTAAATCACTTAGAGATGCTGTCATAAGTACTTTTGGTGTTTCAAAGAATGTTGTTGTATTCTTAATCTTGTTTTCTTTGAAATATTTGCATGCTTTGTAGCTAAATTCAATATAATCTTTTCTAACTACTGGATAATATACATGTCCTTCTATTTCATTTTTACATTTATCTAAACTTTTACATTTAGAGCAATTTTTAAGTTCACATACTGTTGTTTCTAATTTAGAAGTGTATTTCATTAAAACTTCTTCATCACATTTTAATCTTGCACAAAGTTTAGTAAATGTTTCGTCTTTACTAGCAAGAACAAATTCACGTCTTAAATCATCTTGTATTGCTTTTTTACCTTTTTTAATAAAACTATTTCCTTTGATCATTTTCTAAACTCCTCTATAAAATTTTTAAATTCTGCATCGCTTTCAGAGTCTGATGATTCTGATTCTATTTTTTCATTAAACCAACTTGGCATTACTTTGCTTTTTGGTTTGTCATCTTTCTTATATTTTTTCTTGTGTTCTTTTTCAGCTAAATTCATTGCTTCTTCAGCTGTCTCTACTCCACTTCTCTTCCATTGGCCTGCGATAGTTTCTACATAGTTTTTAACTAATTTATTATTATTTGTTTTTAAAGTGTAGTCTATAAGAACATTTACTACTCCTGGATTAAGTTTCAAATCTATAAGTAGAGACTCTAATATTTTCATATCTCTATCAGTTGGTTTAGCACCTTTATATTTTGCTTTTAAGAATTCATATGGTGAATGGCTTTCAAATACTTTGATAATTCTACCTTTTTTACTATTGTCACCACTAGCGCTTTTTAAGTATTCAGGTTGACTTTTAAATAATAAACTTGGAAGTCTATTATCGTTATTAAATTGATAATATTTTCTTACGTTTTTTCTTAATTCTTCTTTATCAATATTTCCTTTTTCATTAAGGGACGCTCTTACTAAATCTGCCATATTTACTGGATCTACTTCATAAAGAAAAGATAAGTTTGTTATTAATTCTTTCATTGATTTATTAAGACATTTTTCATTAAACATCTCTTTAGGTAAACTAGATACCATTAAATCAAAATCATAATCAAGTTCAAACTTAAGCATAAGTTTATTTTTAGAAACTACTTCGTCTGTATCTATTTCTAATGCTGTATAATTTCTACTTTTAAATACTGAATCAAATGATACTGTAATGTCTTCATAATCTCTTAATGACATATGTGGTAGTTTAAAATAGTCATAAAGTCTATTATATTCGTTTTTACCAACATTATTGTATAAGACTACATTAAATATTGGATGACTAAAGAATTCTTGAGCTGATACAGGACTATAAAGTTCATAAACGTAACTTCCTATTTCACCTTCATGATAATATGTTTTTAAAAGACCTATTCCTTCTAAACGAAGACGTGCTTCTTTAATATTATCAAGCGATAAAGTCATACTTGTCATTAAATGATGATGAGTAAGTTCACTTGATATAAAAGTATTTTTTGTTTCAGTTTGAAGTTTTAAGTATAAAGTAACCGCAGTATATCCAATTATAGGCATATAAAGCATGTTTAAAATTAGTTTATCATGTTCATTTAATAAACTTTTATCAACTACTTGATATATATCAGCTGGATATAATGATATTTTCTTCATACTAGTTTCTCCTCATGAAATATTATACATAAATTAAAAGATAAATAAAAGTTTATTTATCTTATTTTTTTAGTTTTTTCATTGTGCGTACATCTTTTTGTTTAACTGCATTTGTTTATATGCATGAGTGTATCTTTCTGTTACTTTAGTTCCGAGTGGGCCTAAACTTTTAACATCTACTGGTATTCTTTTTAAGATTTTGTTTTCTCTTTCTGATATCATGCTTCTTATTGATGGTTTTGTTAACCATTCTTTATCAACTGTTTTATCTGTATCATTTTCCATACCTATTTTATATGTAACACCATTTTCACTATCGTATGTAACCTCCACATTCATGTTACCATCTGTAAATATAGCTACTTCTGTTCCTTGGTATATGTCAGTAAACTCATTCTTATGGCTCATTAGATATCTTTCCGAATCATCAAGTAATCTATTAAATTCGTCTAAATATCTAGCTACAAATGCATAATTTAATTTCATTCCTGTCATAAACATTTCTTTTGATTCATTGTGTCTACATATAAATGATTCACCTTTAGATGTTTTAATTCTTATTCTAGACATTGTTTTACCAGTAAATACTTCTATTGATTCTATAAAATCAACTTCTCTTTTGATTTTATCCTTTCTGTTTTCTCTTTTTTGAATTAATTCATATCCTCTATCAATTCTGTCCACTAAACTTTCTGATACACTTACTTTTTTAGATTTGTTATATTCTCTTCTAAGTAAATTAATGTAATCATATGCACTTATTACGTCTTCATTATTTGTTACTTCAACATAACTTAGAAAGCTATTTAACCTATCTAAAAGATGGTCGTATTCTTGCACTTATATTCCTCCCTACCTGTAACTTTATTATTACATTAAAGGTGAAAATATGCAAGAAAAAAGCATTTAAAAAATGCTAATTATATTTTAATTTAAATATCTTTTTAAAATTGAAGTAAGTAATCATAATTATCAATGAAATTATGATTATTATAAATAAAGTGGCCAGATTTTCAATATAGTGAAATATTAGTGTTGATGATATAAGCGATAAGATAATAACTATTGCATTATTTTTAATTACTATATTTATTAATATTGAGATTATTGAGATTGTAATATAATATGTTAAAGTAAAAAATATTATTTTATAATCAAATGGATAACTATAATTATATAAAAATAATACTGATATGATG
>CAVIUL010000040.1:0-9121 GCA_963645885.1 bacterium
TAAAATGGAAAAGAAACTTCCTAAGTTTATATATTATAATGATTTACTTGAGATAATTAATGAGTCAACTAAAGATAAAGATGGTGTAAGAGATAGATTAATTATAGAAATGCTTTATGCGACAGGTGTCAGAGTAAGTGAACTTATAAATATTAAGATAAATGATATAGATTTTAATAATAGAAGAATTATAGTTTTAGGAAAAGGAAATAAAGAAAGAATCGTATATTATGGTGAATACGCAGAAGAAGTATTAAAAGAATACATGAAAACACATGAAAGAAAAAATCATAATTATCTATTCGTAAACTCGAAAGGTGGACAGCTTACTGATAGAGGAGTTAGATATATAATAGATAATATTATGTCTAAATTATCAGTTAAAACACATGTTACACCTCACGTATTAAGACACACATTCGCAACAGATATGTTAAATAATGGATGTGATATAAAAGTAGTTCAAGAATTACTTGGACACAGTTCACTAAAAGCAACAGAAATTTATACTCATGTAACAAATGAACACTTAAAAAAGGTATATTATGAATGTTTTCCAAGGAGGGACAAGGATGAGTAAATTATATTTTAGATATGGAGCTATGAATAGTGGAAAAACAACATTATTATTACAAGTAGCACATAACTATGAAGAAAGAGGAATGAAAGTAGTAATATTAAAACCTGGAATTGATACTAAGGGTGATGATAAAATAGTAACAAGAATAGGCCTTAAAAGAAAAGTAGATCATATAGTTAAAAGTGACGAAAAACTAATTAATTATTTATGTACTTTACCACTAGATATAGTTTGCGTATTAGTAGATGAAGCACAATTTCTAACTCGAGATCAAGTAGATGACTTATTTATGTTTACTAAGCTTAAAAACATTCCAGTAATCTGTTATGGACTTAGAAGTGACTTTAAAACAATGGCATTTCCAGGAAGCCTTAGACTATTTGAAGTATCAGATGTTATGGAAGAATTAATAACTATTTGTAGATGTGGTAAAAGAGCAAAATTCAACGGAAGAATAGTAAATGGAGAATTTACTTCAAACGGAGAACAAGTCGCAATAGATGGAGAAAATCATGTTGAATATGAATCTCTATGTGGAAAATGTTACCTTGAAAAAGTACTTGGAATAACGTCTCTAGATGAATAAATTAAATCACTAATTATTAGTGATTTTTTTGTAAAATTTTCTTTAAATATCTTCTCTCAAAAATAATGCTATGGTATAATAAATTAGTCGGTAACATATGTTGCATATGTCTTAAATGACAGGAGGGAGATAATAAATATGAAGTATGTTTACATGTTTAGTGAAGGAAACAAAGACATGAAAAATCTACTTGGTGGTAAAGGTGCTAACTTAGCCGAAATGACTAGTATCGGCTTACCAGTTCCAAGAGGATTTACTGTTACTACTGAAGCTTGTACTGCTTACTATGATGCAGGAAAAAAGATCAGTAAAGAAATCATAGATGAAATCTATGAAAAATTAGAAGAGTTAGAAAAACTAACCGGAAAGAAAATGGGAGACCTTAAAAATCCATTATTAGTATCAGTTCGTAGTGGTGCTAGAGCTAGTATGCCTGGTATGATGGATACAGTACTTAACTTAGGTCTAAATGATGAAGTATGTAAGTCATTTGCAGAAGCTACAAATAATAAGAGATTTGTTTATGACTCATATAGAAGATTTATAATGATGTTCGCAGATGTTGTTAAAGGATACAGCAAAAACTCATTTGAAAGAATCTTAGATAAAATCAAAGAAGAAAAAGGTGCAGAATACGATACAGATCTAAACGAAGATGATATGTATGAAATCGCAATGAAATTCAAAGACGTTTATAAAGAACTTTCAGGAGTAGAATTCCCACAAGATCCAAAAGAACAATTAATCGAAGCAGTTACAGCTGTATTTAGAAGTTGGAATAATGAAAGAGCTATTTACTATAGACGTATGAATGATATTCCATCTAGTTGGGGAACTGCGGTTAATGTTCAAGAAATGGTATATGGAAATAAAGGAGAAGACTGCGGAACAGGTGTTGCATTTACAAGAAACCCTGCTACAGGTGAAAAGAAACTTTATGGTGAATACCTAATGAATGCTCAAGGAGAAGATGTTGTTGCTGGTGTACGTACTCCAAAAACAATTGATACTCTAGCTGAAACAATGCCAGAAGCATATAATGAATTCGTTAAAACTTGTGAAATCTTAGAAAGTCATTATAAAGATATGCAAGATATGGAATTTACTATTGAAAATGGAAAACTATTCATGCTTCAAACTAGAAATGGTAAAAGAACTGCTGCTGCAGCATTAAAAATCGCAGTAGATTTATATAATGAAGGAATGCTTACTAAAGAAGAAGCATTATTAAAAGTTGAACCTAAACAATTAGATCAACTATTACACCCAAATTTTGATACTGACGCATTAAAGAAAGCAACTCCAATTGCTACAGGTTTAGCTGCTAGTCCAGGTGCTGGATGTGGTAAGATTTACTTTACTGCTGAAGAAGTAACTGAAGCTGCTAAAAGAGGAGAAGATACAATTCTTGTTAGACTTGAAACTTCACCAGAAGATATTGAAGGTATGAACCTTGCAAGAGGTGTACTTACTATTCGTGGTGGTATGACAAGTCACGCAGCTGTTGTTGCTCGTGGTATGGGTAGATGCTGTGTATCTGGATGTGGTGAACTAACGATAAGTGAGGAAAATAAAACATTAACTACTAAAGATGGAAAAGTATTCAAAGAAGGAGATTACATTTCAGTAGATGGAAGTACTGGTAAAGTATATGGTGAACAAATTAAAACTGTTGAACCTGAAATCAGTGGTGACTTTGAAACATTTATGAAATGGGCAGATGAAACTCGTACATTAGGAGTAAGAACAAATGCTGATACTCCAAAAGATGCTAGACAAGCTCTTAAATTTGGTGCTGAAGGTATCGGACTTTGCAGAACAGAACATATGTTCTTTGAAACAGAAAGAATATTCGCTATTCGTCAAATGATAGTATCTGATACGGTAGAACAAAGAGAAAAAGCATTAGCTAAATTATTACCAATGCAAAGAGGAGACTTCGAAGAATTATATAAAGAAATGAAAGGTTGCCCAGTAACAATCAGATTCTTAGATCCACCTCTACATGAATTCGTTCCACATACTGATGAAGAAATCAAACCACTTGCTAAAGAACTTGGAATGACATTCGAGGCATTAAAAGACAAAATTGCAACATTACATGAATTTAACCCAATGATGGGACACCGTGGTTGTAGACTTGCTGTTACATATCCAGAAATTGCTAAAATGCAAACTAGAGCTGTAATAGAAGCTGCCATCAATGTAGATAAATCAGGAATTAAAGTAGTTCCAGAAATTATGATTCCATTAGTTGGAGAAAAGAAGGAACTTGCTTATGTTAAGAGTATTGTAGTTGAAACAATCAATCAAGTATTTGAAGAACAAAATTATAAATTAGATTATAAGATTGGTACTATGATTGAAATACCAAGAGCTGCATTAACTGCTGATGAAATCGCAGAAGAAGCTGAATTCTTCTCATTTGGTACAAACGATTTAACTCAAATGACATTCGGATTTAGCCGTGATGATGCTGGTAAGTTCTTAGGCGACTACTATAGTAAACAAATTCTTGAAAGCGATCCATTCGCAAGAATAGATGAAAAAGGTGTAGGACAACTAGTTAAAATGGCTGCTGAAAAAGGTAGAAAGACTAGAAAAGACATTCACCTTGGAATTTGTGGAGAACATGGTGGAGATCCTGCTACAATTGACTTCTGTCATAGAGTAGGACTAGACTATGTATCTTGTAGTCCATATAGAGTACCAATTGCTAGATTAGCTGCTGCACAAGCTGCAATCAACAATAAATAGTTTGCCTGATATTTAAAGACAATTAAAGACGATAAAGTATATTTTAGAGGCAAAATAAAATATACATGATGCGGAGAAACTTATAAAAAGTAAGTTTCTCTTTTTTATTTGAAAAGGAGAATAAATATGAATGAAATAATAATAAAAGAAAATATAAATATAGAAAATATGATTTATGAAGTAAGGGGCGTACAAGTAATGTTATCATCTGATGTTGCAAAACTCTATCAAGTAGAAACAAAACGAATTAATGAAGCAATTAAAAGAAACATAAATAGATTTCCAGAAACATTTTGTTTTCAATTAACTAAAGAAGAAATTGATGTATTATCTTTAAGGTCGCAATTTGTGACCTTAAACAAGAATATGAATATGAGAGGACAACACATCAAATATCTACCTTATGTTTTAACTGAACAAGGAATAATGATGTTATCTGGACTTCTTAAAAGTGATATTGCAGTCAGAGTTAATGTTCAAATTATCGATGCATTTGTTAAAATGAAAAAGTACTTTGTAAATAGCACATCAAACAATGAAATAATATTAAATCATGAAAAAAGAATAATAGAGTTAGAAAATGTATTTGATAAATTTAAACATCATGAAGAAGTAAGCAAAATATTTTTTGAGGGAGAACTATATGATGCTTTCTCACTATTATTAGATATATTAAATAATTCAAAAGAAGAAATTATAATAATAGATAATTATGTAGGAAAAGAGTTATTAGATATATTAAAAGAAATTAATAAGAAAATAATAATTATTTCTAAAAATATAGATAAAACATTAAAAGATAAATATGAAAGTCAGTACAATAATATTATATTTGTATATAATGCATCATTTCATGATAGATTTATAATACTAGACAAGAATAAATTTTACGCATGCGGAGCATCATTTAAAGATTTAGGAAAAAAGTGTTTTGCAATAACTGAGTTTAACGATAAAGAATACTTAAATAAAATTATAAATATATTGAAAATATAGAAATAATAAAATACATTTGATATACTCTATAATAGAGGTGAAAGAATGAGTGGCACTTTTATAACTATAGGTGTAGTAATAATGATTTCAATGGGCGTATTCGGATTAATAAAATTAGTATGTAAGCCAATAAAAACTACAACGGCTATTTTACTTGTCGTACCAACAGTAGTTACTTGCGGAATTGCACTTTTTATTTATAAGTCATTTAGATATAGTGGGTTTTCCGCAAAAAGAACGTTTAATAATAATACTTATACAAACATTCCCTATAACGATGAATTATTTAAAGAAACTCCTAAGAAAGAAAAAAATAAAAAAGCTGCTAGTGCATTTACAGATGTATCTGGTAAAACAATGTACTACGATGAAGAAGGTGACCTTATTGGTTCATCTATTCAAACAGGAAATGGAAAAACAACATTTATTGATGAAAAAGGTGACTATGCTAGCGAAGCATTAAATAATGGATTAGGTCAAACTGCATATTTGGATAAGGATGGAAATATTATTGATGTTAGTAATACCAATTATTTAGGAGAAGAAACTTTCTCAGATGGTACTACAACAAAAACAAATTCTTCTGGGAACAAATATTATTAATAATAGATAGATCAGGATTGTTAAATTCTGATTTTTTAGACTCTAATAATATTCATAAAATTACATAACTAATAAAATACTATAGGTGATAATATGAATATAGAATTAATAAAAGCACTACTATTAATAGCAGCATCATCAAGCATAATAAGTGCATCATTTGTTCAAAAAATAAAAACAGTATCATTAATAAAATGTAGTGATTGCCTGATATATATATCATTCTTAATATCCATGAGTTTTGGAATGCTATTTACTTTATCATTTACTGAGTATACACTGATAGACTCTATCTGGGTAGGCTTATTTAGTTTCATTGGAGCAGACTCTTTATATAAAGCATTTGAAGATAAACTATTTAAATCATTTAATAAAATAAACGAAGTAAAAGAAATAGAAAGAAAAGATTTATGATAAAACTATATTTTCCTTGCAAATACGTAAGTTTTACAAGAGGATACTCATCAAGTCATAAAGGATTAGATATGGCATGGAACTCTAAATATGGAGGACCTAACCATAATATATTAGCTCCAGCAGATGGAACAGTAAAAAAAGTATTAAAGAACTATAACAAAACAGATAAAACTAATAAAACATATGGAAACTACGTAATAATAGATCATGGCAATAATATCGAAACAGTAGTTGCACATCTAAAATATAATACAGTAAGAGTTAAGAAAGGCGATAAAGTAAAAAAGGGGCAAGTACTAGGTGTTATGGGTAATACTGGATATTCAAAAGGTACACACTGTCACTATGAAGTGAAAATCAATAATGAAAAGGTAGACCCACTAAAATACACATACTTAGAAAAAGAAAATATATTAAATGACGCAACATCTAAAGAATATAAAATATTAAAGATTACAGAAGAACCTAAAAAAGAAGAAAAAATCGAAGAAAAAATCGAAGAGAAGATATTAGAAAAAGTAAAATTTGAATATATATGTCCTAAAACAGGTATTTATAAAATTAAACTCATGGAAAATGAAAAGGTTCTAATCATTTAGAATCTTTTTTATTTATTGACTTATATATATAATAAAGTATAATATTTTTTAAGTGAAAGGACATATTATGGATTTAAACTTTTTAGGAAAATTATTTAATAGAAATAAAGAAGAAATAGATGAGCTATGCGAATATTTAAAATTAGATAAAAAGACTCTTGAAGCATTTGAGGAGAGTTATAAAAGTGCTAGTATAGATAATTATTCATCACTTGGAGAAAACCATTTTGGAAAAGAAACAAAAGGAAGCAGTAATCCTGATTTAGAAGAATTAAAGCATAGAATAGTTGATGAATTAATTAGTGAAACTGAAGTATGGGAATATGATGGTAACACTTCAAAAAAACTTATAATTTCAAATTTAATAGGTGATGGTAAACCAGTATCAAAAGAAGAAATAACATCTATTAAAGAAACAGAAAGACCAATGCTTACAGGTAGCTTAATGAAGGTTGACATAAACATTAATAATGGTTTGTATCTATTAAAATTATTAAGAGACTCTCTAAAAGAAAAAGATCCAAAGAAACAAAAACAGGCATATAATATGTTTAGACAAGGATTAGATATTCTTGATTTAGATGGTATTATCTATCTAATGTTAAGTCAAAATAAGAATTCTATGGGTTATTGGCTTCCTAAAATAGTAGATGAAGTAGATAGGGAATCCTTCTTTAAAATACCAAAAACTATTATTATAAAAGTACCAATGACACTTCTTCAATTAACTCGCCTAGGTTACGAAGAGTTAAATAGAACTACACTTGATATAGTAAATGAATATTGTTATAGAGTTTTTAAACTTAATGAAAATGAAAAATATTTTGTTAAAACTGGAACATACTCTTCAAAATTTGATTTTAGAAATGCTTTAGTAAAAGGACCAAGTGAAGTAAAAACTTTAGGAGAATATTTATTATTTATCCACACTCAAGCACTTGAAATGGCTCATTATGATACGACTGGTTCAAAGAAGTCAATAATATATGGAGTATCTACTACTAATGAATGGGTAGTAAGAGAATTTATAGAAGATGAAGAAGATAATTTAACTATATATCATGGACTTCCACTTCATACAGAATATAGAGTTTTTGTAGACTTTGATACTAAAGAAATACTAGGTGTTCATGAATACTGGGAACAAGAAAAAATGGTTAGTCATTTTAAGAATACAATCGAAGGTGCAAGTAAATATATAGAAATGTTAAAAAGTATTAATCCAAGTAAATTTCCAAATTATGAAGAAGAGTTAAAAAAAGCACATCAAGCTCTAATCGATGCGAAACACGATTTATTAACTTTCCAAAGTAATTATGAAGAATTAATAAGAAGATATAATACTCATAAAGATGAAGTATGTGCTCACCTAAAAGAAATTATTAAGAATTGTGATTTAAATGGACAATGGTCAATAGATGTAATGCAAAATGGAAATGAGTTTTATATAATTGATATGCAACAAGCACAGAATTCTACTTATTATAAAGAAACAGTAAGAGAAGAGTTAAGAACAAGTACAGATGAATCATGGATTCCAAATTTATCATCAAAAGAAACACAAATGATTTTAAAAAGGAAACAAAGTGACAAATAAAAAGATCCTAATTATTTAGGATCTTTTCTGTATTTTTAAAGTTAAGTTTAGCTATCTTTTCAAGTTCAAGTTTTCCATATTTAGAAACAATCTTCTTACCAAGCTCATCAACCTTATCACTAGCACCTTTTAGTATTGTAACTCCATATTTTTCTGATAACTTATCCATTTCTACTAAGAATAAATATCTACTTATAACACTTGCAGCAGCAACACTTAAATGTTTGCTTTCACCTTTAGTTAAGAATGTTATCTTAGTGACTTTATCAGTAATATTTTCTTGCTTTAAGTAACTAAAATAACTTCTAGGAGTAGTAAATTGATCAACTATGATTTTATGATAAGGAATTCCTTTATTAGATAGTTCATATAAAACTCTATTATGAAGTATTGCCTTAATCTTATTCATATTAAACCCTTTATTAGATAGTTCATTATATTTAACATTTGATAATGTAAATGTTACATAAGGTATTTTATCCATAAGAATAGGGGCACATCTGCGAATCTTTTCATCAGTCATTTTTTTAGAGTCCATTATCTTTAAATCTTCAAGTAATTTTCTTGTAGATTTATCAACCAATGTAGCAGTTACAATAATAGGACCAAAATAGTCACCAGTACCAACTTCATCACTACCAATCGCATCATAATAGTAGTATGTTTTATCATCTTCTTTACTTTCTTTATTTTTAATTTCGCTATCTATATCTCTTTGATTAAAATGTCTTTCTAAATCTTTCCACATATTAGCATCAATATCAGCACTAATACCCTGAAACATAACTTTACCACTTTCATATAAAGTTATAATAGTTCCACCTTCCTCAGCTTGAAAAACTGAATATGGTGGTTTTTTATCTCTTTGTAGTAACTCATAATAATCAATCATTTTTTCTTTGATATTATCACTTACTTTAAATACAATAGTTTTTTGTTCTGCCATATAATCACATCCAAGAATATTTTAACATATTTTAATAATT
>CAVIUL010000040.1:9131-14793 GCA_963645885.1 bacterium
AAAAAACCAAGAGGTAACTATGAGAGATAAATATTTAAGAATATTCTTTTTAGATTTAAGTATGTTTTTTGGAAAATTTGAACTTAATGATAATTTTATTAATATATTTAATAGCTTTATAAGAACTAATTTAAATGAAACTACTATAGATTGTTTTGATAAAATTATCATTGTAAAAAAACTAGAGGGTGGAAAGTATGATGCTAGATACAGTTTAGAATCATTTATTGATGCCAATAACGATATTATAGACGATAAAACAAAAGGAATATTTGATGGTGTTGATTTAGAAGTATCAAATATGATTGGAGAACTTGCAGTAGCATTTAAAGAATATTTTGAAAGCGTTCTTAATGCGTTTAATAACGAAGATGATGGATTTTATAGAAAACTAAAACAATAAAAAGTATTTACACTTATTATGTCTTTATATTTAAAAATGATATTTTATATGTTATATTAAATATAGAGGTAATATTAGTGTTAATGATAAATTAATGCATTTTTAACATAGGATATTACTATGTTATTTTTTATTGGAGGAAACATGGAAAGAGCAAAAATAATTGTTATTGAAGGAACTGATGGTTCAGGAAAAGAAACACAAAGTAAAAAAATAGAAGAGTATTACACTTCTAAAGGATTAAGAGTTAAGAAATATTCATTTCCAAACTACAATTCTCCAACTGGTAAAATTGTAGGTGCTTCTTATTTGGGCAAACCTGAACTCGGTGAGTCAGTATTTCCAGAGACTTCTGCTAAAGTCGACCCACTAGTAAGTAGTCTTTATTATGCAGCAGACAGACGTTATAATTTTTTAAAGTTTATTGAAGAAGAAATTTATAAAAATGATATTATAATTCTTGACAGATATACTACATCAAACATGGGTCATCAAGCAGGAAAAGCAAAAACTAAAAAAGAAGAAAATAAAATATTAAGATTTATAGAAAAGTTAGAGTTTGATTTATGTGAACTACCAAGACCAGATATTGTAGTATTTCTATATATGCCATTTGAAGCAGCAAAAGAGTTAAGAAAGGGAAGAGCAGCTGGAGATGGAAACGAAAACAGTGAAGAACATTTAAGAAAAGCAGAACAAACATATTTAGATATAAGCGCGCGTTATGGATGGACACATATAGATTGTCTAAAAACAGAAAAGTTTGAGCAACTTGAAGACATTAAATCAATTGATGAAATTAGTGAAGAAATCATTGCCACTCTTAACAGCAAACTAGAAGAAGAACCAGGTCAAATTAAAAGAATGACAAGATTTTAATATAAGGAAGTGAGGTAATTATGGGACGTTGGGATAAAGAATATCTTAAACTATGTAAAAAAATATTAAAGGAAGGAAAAGAAGTAGAAAATAGAACTGGAATAAATACTATCAAAATACCAGCATATAGTTTCGAGTTTGATCTTGAAAAAGAATTTCCATTTTTAACAACTAAACAATTATTTTATAGACAAGCTATTTTAGAAATGTTATGGATTTTTCAAGTACAAAGTAATGATGTTAGATGGCTTCAAGAAAGAAATGTACACATTTGGGATGAATGGGAAATAGATGAAGAAGGACTATGGAAAGCAACACAAATGGTACCTGATGAAAATGGTAAGCTTGTTAAAAAAGAAATAGTAAAAGATTTCGGGAAAGATTGGGCTCATACAATTGGTACAGCATATGGATGGATAGTAAGAGAATATGATCAAGTGAATAAACTTATTAATACTATTAAAACTAATCCAACAGATAGAAGAATGATAATTAATTTATGGCAAAATAAACACTTAGATACAGCTGTTTTACCATCATGTGTATGGTCATCAGAATGGGATGTTACTGATGGACATTTAAATGCATATGTTCATCAAAGAAGTTGTGATGTACCTCTAGGTCTTCCATTTAATGTAACACAATATTCAGTATTACTTTATATGATTGCCCATGTAACAGGACTTAAACCAGGAAAACTTTACTGGAGTATTAAAGATGCACACATTTATGTAAATCAAATAGATGGAATTAAAGAACAAATAAGAAGAGGAAAAGAACTAGAAGATTTACCAGCACCAAAATTATGGCTAAATCCAGAAGTAAAAGATTTCTATGATTTTGATAACAGTAGTGACTTAAAAGATATAAAAGTTATTGATTATAAGCATCATGGTAAAATATCTTTTCCAATAGCTCAGTAGGTGAATTATGAGTTATACAATTATAGCCGCAATAGGAAAAAATAATGAATTAGGAAGAAATAATGAATTAATTTGGCACTTACCAAATGATTTAAAGTTCTTTAAAGAAACAACAACTGGTCACACTATAATAATGGGAAGAAAAACATTAGAATCCCTTCCAAAACTACTTCCAAATAGACATCATATAGTTTTATCAAGTAAAGAAGATTTTGAAGAATCTATTGAACACTACCAAACATTAAAAGAACTTTTAGAATCACTAAAAGAAAGAGAAGAAGAAATGTTTGTAATAGGTGGAGCAAGTATATATAAAGAATTTATAGATATAGCTGATAAAATGTACTTGACTGAAATTGATAGTGAATGCAAAGATGCAGATGCATATTTCCCAGAATTTAATGAGTCAGAATGGGATAGAACAATTATAAAAGAAAACGAAGATAATGGAATAGCATATAAACATGTTCTATATAAAAGAAGTAAATAACTTCTTTTTTTTAATTATGAAATATATTATAATATAACTAGGATGTGATAATATGTTTGAAAAAATATTAAAGAAAAGTACCAGTTTATTATATATATCAACTTCTATTATTCTTGCAACTATCTTAATTTGCATTATTTCACAAGTGTATACGAAAAAATTAGTAGATACAGACATTGAATATGTAAGTAAAGCATTTGTAGCAGACAGTGAAAATACAAAAGCAAAAATATCAAATATAGAAAGTATAATATATTTGAATGAAAACTATTATATGGTTCTTACAGAAAAACAAGTTTATATGGCAAGATTATCACTAAACGAAGCAAAAAGTATTAGAGAAAAAATAAAAAACAAAAAAGATGCTACAATATATGGTGAAATTAGAAAAGTAAATGAAGAAGCTAAGAAATATTTTATAACAACATACAATAGAGTATCAAATGAAAAAACCATCACTGAAGATGAATATGTAAAAAAGATGGGTAATTATTATTTAGAACAAAAAGAAATAAATGATAAAATAGAAAAAACAAACAATACAACGATAATTATTTCAATGATACTTGTATCTCTAGGAATCTCATTATCTATAATTTTTATTAGAAATAATAATAAAAACTATAAGTTAATAAGAAAGCTAAGTAAAACTGAAATTTCTAAGATAGACAAAGAATTATCTAAAGCATTAAAAAGTCGCAAAACATATATAACTGAAAATTATATAATAAATTATAGTATGGGAACAAGTTTAATAAAATATGAAAATATCTTATTCGCATACAAAAACAATATCAAAAATACAAAGCGTGATATTATTGTAATATACACAAAAGATTTAGAGAAAACTGTAGTTACAATTGATTCAAATATTAAACTACTAGATAAAATAAAATCAAAAAATAAAAATGTTTTACTAGGTAAAACAGATAAAAATATAGAAAAACTTGAAAAAGAATATAATTTAAATATTAATTAAAAGGAAGAGTAATCTTCCTTTTAATTTTAGTTGTTACAACTATTACAATTATTTGAGCAACCATTATTTATAAAACCAACACCAAAAATAATAACTAATAAGATAAATAATACTAATATGATTGCTGCTCCATAGCCATAACTATATCCACCATTATAATAACCAGGATATGCACCATAATTCATTGCATTACCGCCGGCATATCCACCATTATATCCATAATAATACATATATTACCTCCTAACTTATCTATATTATTTTATGGCTTATATTTTTTATTGACACAACTAAAAGTATATACAATTTACAATTATATTATTTTTTTGTATAATAAATATGATTAGAATATGAAGAAAAAGAGAGTAAAAGTATTAAGAAATTTAAATAAATGGATTTTAGTTCTTACTATAATCTTTGCTTTTGGTGGTGCGTTTTTTATATTAGATGCATCATCTATTTCGGCTACATTAACTTATGGTAAATCATCTCCTTATTTCTTCTTTTCAAGACAATTAGTTTTTGTAATTATAAGTTTTATACTTGCATTAATAATGCTAAAGGTAATAGATACAAAAGCATATGAACCATTATCAGGAATTGTGTCATTAGTACTCCTAGGAATAACAGGAGTAACAGTATTTAGCAGTGTTATAACAGGTGGAATTAGTACACTGACTATTAATATAGCAGGAATTCAGTTGCAGCCAGCAGAATTTCTAAAACTATTTCTTACAATTTATGTTGGTTCGTTTTTAGGAAAATGGAGCAATGGAGGAAAACCAAAATGGTTAATTTTGTTTCCATTATTAATGTGTTTCTTTGCAGTTCTATTTGTAGTTGCAGGTGGAGATTTAGGAAGTGCTGCAATCATGCTTGCATTATTTGCATTAATTATAGTAAGTACACCATTAAGGAAAGACATAATTAATTCAGAAAATAAATCTGATATTATATTAAGAAAAGGAATTACTGCATTAAAATATATAGCAGTAATAGGTTTATTTGGAAGTATAGCACTACTAAAATTTGGATATAAAATTATACCAGAGGATTGGTTAAATAAGAGTCAAAGACTTAGTAGACTTATTTACACTAATCCATGTGATAGATATGAGGAACAAACAGGTTATCAAGTTTGCAATGGATATATTGCGATAGATAATGGTGGACTATTTGGAGTTGGCCCAGGCAAATCAGTTCAAAAATATTTATATTTACCAGAAAGTCACACTGACTTTATATTTCCAATAATTGTTGAAGAATTTGGAGTTATAACAGGAATAGCTATTGTATTCTTATATATGGTCCTTACGTACTTAATATTTAAAGTAGCAACAAATACATATGAATTATCTAATTCAATAATATGCTATGGAATTGGTATCTATTTCATGCTACATATATTTGTAAATCTAGGTGGTGTACTTGGAATAATACCATTAACAGGAGTACCACTTCCATTCTTGAGCTATGGTGGAAGTTCATGTTTAGCAATAATCGGAGCATTCACTGTTGTTCAAAGAATCTATATTGAAAACCAAATTGAAAAGAAAAATAGAGAAATAAACAAGATAGTTAATAAATAGAATTTCTTAGAAATTCTATTTTTATTTAAAAAATGTTATAATATAACAAAGAAGGTGAAAGAGATGAACAAATTAATATAAGTATGGCATAAACTTAAATTATGCCAAAAAGGAGGCATAATATGATAGAAATAAAAGATTTATCTATCAAAGTAAATGATAGATACTTAATTAAAAGTTTAACTCTAAATCTTAACAAAAACGATAAATTAGCTATAATTGGTGAAGAAGGAAATGGAAAATCAACACTTCTAAAATGTATAATAGGTAAATGTGATTATGCAGAAATAACCGGAACAATAAACTTAAAAAATAACAAAGTAGGTTATTTAGAACAAAATATAAAAGAAGAATATAAAAATCAAAAAGTATATAATTATATTTTTATAGACGATATAGATT
>CAVIUL010000041.1:0-14677 GCA_963645885.1 bacterium
ATATTAAAGATAATATTAACAACTTACTAACATTTATAAAAGATAATAATGAAGATGTTATTGGAATAGGAAACTATATTTATAAACATGATAAGAATTATTTTAAGGATAAAAATAAATGGAAGAATTATCTAAATAACATAGAATTTAAAATAGATACTAAAACAAATATTACTTCTATAGGAGAAATAAAGAAATGAAAGAATCTAATGAAAAAATAAATAGTTTTTCACTAAGCACTTTAGTAATAACTTTAAGTGGAGCTCCATTTTGGGGAATTCTAACTAGTTATTTGCTTTATAATTCAAAAGAAGCAACACCAATATCTATGATTATTGGTTATCTTTTAGGATTATTAATTTCTAAAGCTATACTAACTCTTAATGACAAACATACTAATTTAATAAGTTCTTTAAAGTTTAAAAAGATATATGGAAAGTCATCAATAGTTATAAATTTAATTGTTGCTCTTCTCTCTATATTTTTATATATATTCTTGTGTTATAGATTATCTTCATTTTTATCAAGTCAATACTTAACTGAAACACCTGATATATATTTTTATCTATTAATATTAGGTTTAACTTTCTATATATCAAGTAAAGGAATAGAAACGCTAACCAGAGTATCTATAATATCTATTTTTGTAGCATTCTCTATATTTATATTCGATTATGCCAATTTAATAAAAGATATTAATATAAATAATTTTCTACCTATTATTACAGTAAGCTATAAAAATATTATAAAGTCATCAATAATTTATGCATTATTTTCATCTATTCCACCAATGTTTGTAATGAGTATAAAAAAAGATGATTTAACTGATAAAAAGAATTTTAATAAATTATATTATAAGATGTATACGTTATCATTTATAACTTTATTTATTGCTATAACATTCACAATCGGAGTATTTGGTATCAACCTAGCTAGTTTATTTGATTATCCATTATATACAGTACTAAAAAAAATAGAAATATTTTCATTTCTAGATTCAATAGAAAATATAAGTGTTATGCTTTGGATATTATATTCAATTAATGCAGCTGCATCTGTATTACTTTGCATATTTAATAATATAAAAGAAGCTCTAAACTTAAATAAAAAGAAACAAAACTATTTAAAAATAAGTGTTATGCTAATAACACTTATAATAACATTTATATTTTATAATAAACATAACTATATAGAATCATATGACTATGTAAAATATCCATTCTATGTAACTTTAACTATGTTAATAATAATATGTTTATCTATAATTGTTAATAAAATCAAATTTAAAAGAAGCTAATTATTTAGCTTCTTTTATCTTACCATTCCAGGTTGTTTCATATGATCTGCTTTACTTTGAACAAATGCTTCTAAGTCTTCTTTTTTAAATGGTTCCATGATTGTTTCAAAATATCTACCATCAGGATAACTTGTTTTTCTTAAAACTTGTTTTCCTTTAAAAGTAAAATAATCAGTAACATCATAAGGTTTTCTTTCAGAAATTGAAGGATGCAAACTTACAAGTTCACTAGTAACATATACTCTATCTCCAATTTTCTTAATAACACCTTCTAAACATTTATTTTCAGTATCATTAGAAATAGCTCCATTAAAACTAACTTCACCATTTTCTAACTTTTTAAGATTCATCATAACAAGATCATAAGCAGTAGAATCCGGAGTACCAACATTAACTTCACTATCAGTAACTTCTTTAGTATGTCTGATTATATCAATGTAATAATCTCCTTCTTCATCACTTAATCCTTGATATCCAAAATAAGTTTCATATAAAATTCTATCTTCCCTAGTCATAAATAAATCCCCTTTAAAAAAGAAATAGTTTAACTATTTCTAAAATGAATCTATGTTTACTTTAACTTTTCTATTACCTTCATTATAAGCTTTAGCTTGTATTAAAGTTTTAATACTAGTAGCAATCTTACCTTTTTTACCAATTACTCTACCCATATCAGCTTCTGATACAAGTATTTCAATAGTAGTATCATCATCACTACTAAATTCTTGAACTTTAACTAAATCAGGTTCTTTAACTAATTTTTTAACTATTAATTCAGAAAATTCAACTAAATTCATTATTTACTATTTTTAGATTTATGGAATTCTTCCATAACACCTACTTCACTTAAAATGTTCTTAGCTGTATCTGTAGGTTGAGCTCCTTCCTTAAGCCATTTTAAAGCTGCTTCTTTATCAACATTGTATTTAGTAGCTTCTAAAGGCATATAAGTTCCTATAGATTCAATAACATTACCATCTCTTTTAGCTCTAGAATCAGCTACAACAACACGATAGTAAGGTCTTTTCTTAGCTCCCATTCTTTTAAGTCTAATTTTAACTGCCATATCTTTCTCCTCCTCAGTGATTAATAATATACACTAATTTAAAAAGTATGTCAACCTTTTTTGGTTAACATACTATTTTATTAACTATTCTTTATTACAAAATATAATTAAGTATATATTAATGCAATTTTTAAATTTTACTTAAAATTAAATTTTATATATTAAATCATAATTAACAATTAATTTTATCTAAGAAAAAATACAATTTTTACTATAAAAATATATATACCAAAATTATATTTATATGTTTGTGTTACTTTTCCATATATGCTACTCTACATGTCGAAGTGCCTGCGGCTAGGTGTCACCAAAGTTATTTTTCTCTTCAGGGAGGGGACAATACGGAGGCGATATTGTATGAGTAAAAAAGATTTTTTGATAAGCATATTACTTGTTATTATTATCTTATTACTTTTTATAATAATTTTATTAATTTTTTTAAATCAATAAAAACACCTAACTCACTTTGTAGTTAGGTATTACACCAACGTGATACCTAGCCTACAGGGGTCAGGTTCTTCACTAATAATAGTCTATCACATTTTAATACATAGTGTAAATAATTTACAAATTATTGCTTATAAAAATTTAAAAAGATACTATTACTAGAATCAATTTTTATTCTTAAACTTATAACCTTTAGTATATGGTATTAGCTTGTTTCCTTCAACTACATATGCAGTTTTAGCTAAATTTAATATTGGTAAATCACTTTCACTATCACTATAAGAAGTAACTATTTGAGCATTTGGAATAGCACTGGCAAGTCTCTTAACTTTTTCTTCTCCTTTGCAATTCTTTCCGATTATATGTCCTTCTTTATCTGTTTTAGTAGCTAGTACATATCTAATACCAAGTTTTTTACAAAAAGGAATAATCCAAAGTTCATAAGAAGCACTTATTACAATATCATAATCACTCTTTCTTGATAAATACCAAGGCTTAATATTCTTCATATGAGAACTAACAAACTTTTCAATATATCCATCTAAATCATCTATTTCAAATAAGAAAGATAGCATAGCCTCTTTAACTCTTTCAAAAGTAATAAGACCTCTCTTATAATCACGTTCTAACTTTTTAGTTTTCTTTAGTGCTTTTATTACTTTAAATGGATGTTTTTTAAATGAATAAAGTAATATATCTCTATTAGTATCACCTTTATAAATTGTATTATCAAAATCATATATATTCATATTTTTTCACCTACTATATTGTAACAAATTTTATATAAAAAATCTATTTATTTAATTTAATAGAATCTATCCCCAACTTCATAATAATATTTCTAACTATACTAGTATACATAAACCATCTCTTAATAACTTTAAGTCTTAATTTTAATTTAAGTTTAAAAGTTTTAATTCTATATAATCTAGTTATTTTTTTAGTATTTTCCTGGTCATTTAATATTTTAGATAGTATATCAGCACTTCTAATAGCACTACTTATTCCCTCAAAAGAACTAGCACTTATAAAACCAGCAGCTTCTCCAATTAAATAAGCGCCATCTTTTCCTGTAACAAAGTCACTAAATTTTTTAGGCCTATAAACAAGACATGCTTCTTTTTTTTCTGGATTATTTAAATCTATATTTAAAAACTTCAAAAGTCTTTCTCTTTGCTCTAAAAACTTGTCTTTAGAGTTTTTAATATCAAAAGCTCCACCATATATTAAATACTCATCTTTATGAATTAGCCAAGAACAACTACTACTGGTCTTTTTATCAAAAATACAAGAATAAAAAGAATTACTTGAATCAGCACATTTATACCATTCTTGAATTGCCATATATTTCATAATATTATTTTTATAAAATGTTCTTCTAACTATAGAATTACATCCATCAGCACCAATTATAATTTTAGATTTAATTGTATTTTTCTTACCATTATCTAAAACTTCAATAATATAATTTTCTTCTTTTTTAACACTGACTACTCTTCCATTTATCTTTTTAACATTATCAGGTATTAACGATACTAAATATTTATCAAATTTATACCTATCCATATTTAAATAATATCTTTGATAATATTTAATTTGTCCACTTACTAAATCCATGGTTTTAACAGAAAATATTTGAGGACTAACTAATATATCTTTAGGAAGTACTAAATCATAATGAGCGAATTCCTTTTGAGCATCTGGTGCAAGCAAACCTCCACAAGGCTTTTTATTCTTTTCATTTTCTGCATCAATTATTAATATTTTTCTATTACTTTTAGAGATTTGTCTTGCTAAAGTACTTCCAGCTGGACCAGCACCAATAATAACTATATCGTACATACTTTTTCTCCTTTGTAAGTATTATAGTAAATTAACAATTTATTAACAATTAGTTTTACACATATTTACACAAATTAAAAAATCTACTAATGTAGATTTCTTATCCTTCATTTCTCATAAATGCTTCATATTTTTCCATTATTTCAGCAGGATCTCCTTCATCCTTAATAAGACCTTCATGAAGCCAAATAACTTTATCACATAATTCTTTAATAGTATTACTATTGTGAGAAACTATAACAACAGTTCTATCATCATTACTGATAAGTTCTTTCATTTTATTATAGCTTTTTTCTTTAAAATGTATATCTCCTACACTAAGAACTTCATCTATCAACATTATATCAGTTTCAAGTATAGCAGTTATAGAAAATGCAAGTTTAGAATACATACCTGAACTATAACTTCTAACAGGTTTATAAACAAAATCTCCAAGTTCACTAAATTCTATAATATCATTTACTTTTTCTTCTATTTGTTCTTTTGAGTAACCTAGTAACATACCTGATAAGAATATATTTTCATATCCAGTTAATTGTTTTTGAAAACCTACTCCTATTGATAGTAATGATATACTATTTCCATGTAAATTAATACTACCGGAGTCAGCACTGAATATACCAGAGATAGCTCTTAACATTGTACTCTTACCACTACCATTTTTACCACAAATACCTAAGATTTGACCTTTAGGTACTTCGAATGATACACCTTTTATTGCTTTGAAAATTTTACCAGATCCACGTGCTTTTAATCCTCCTTTTTTCAAAGAGAATCTATTCATATCTCTATAATACACATGTAAATCTTTTACAGTAATTGCTATTTCATCTTTCTTCATTATTTCATCACCTTTACATATGTATTTTCATATTTATATATAGTCTTTATACCTAACATACAAAGTAGTACACCAACTAAGAACCAAATAAGTGTCCACATTCCAACTGGAGCACTTTTATATATTAATACATTTCTCATGTTATAAATAAAGTTAGCAATTGGATTTAAATCAAGTAATATAGTTCTATATAATACATTATGAATTCTAGTACTAATATCATAGAAAATACCAGTTAAATAGAATACTAATCTTAAAGCAATGTTAATTAAATTAGTTAAATCTTCAGCAAAAACTCCGAAGTGCATAACTAATGTACAAACACCAAATGTAAAAATCATAACTGAGATTATTATAGGTAAAAACCATAATACATTCCATGAAATTGGAACTTTATATATTATCATAAATATTACAACTAATAAGAATGAAACTGCCATTTTAAATGCATTAACGCCCATTTTGATTAAAAGTAACACAAACTTAGGCAAATACACTTTGGTAACAGTATCACGGTTATTTGCTACCAACTTAACACTACAAGTTACCATTTTATTGAAGAAATTCCATATAGATAATCCTACAAATACAAATACAGGAAAATATTGAACGCTAGACTTAAATACTATAGTAGCAATAAATGTATAAATCAACATAAATGCAAGGGGTTCAAGTATCATCCATAAAAACCCTAAATATGAGTTAATTACTTCTGTTTTTAGTTCAGCCCAAGTTGCATATAAAATATAATTTTTATATTTCTTTAAATCATTAATAAATCTTTTCATTTTCTCTCCTTCGAGTACATAAGTATTTTACCACATATTAACAATTTCTTCAAATAAAAGACACATTATGCTTTTATTTAATAATCATTAATGTGTCACTTATTACTTATTTAGATGGTGTTGGTATTTGATTAATTTTATTGTCAGGTTCTTGAAGACCTAAATCTTTCTTTATTTTAGTTGTTGAAACACCTTCAGTTCTATCTAAATAAACTACCTCACAATAATCTTTTAAATAATCGAATCTATCACTTCCAGCCCAATCGCTTCCCATAACAACTACATCTACATGATATTCTTTAACATCATTAATTTTTTGTTCCCAATTTTCTTCAGGAATTACTAAATCAACATATCTAACTGCTTCAAGCATTTTCTTTCTTGTTTCATAATTATGATATGCTTTTTTTCCTTTCAATTCATTAAATTCATCAGTAGATAAAGCTACTATTAAATAATCTCCTAAAGCCTTAGCTCTTTGTAATAATCTTATATGCCCATAATGCAATAAGTCAAACGTTCCATATGTTAAAATTCTTTTCACTTTTAACTTCCTCCTTATAAATTTATTATAAACTGATATTACTATTATTTCAATAAATTATAAAATTTATTTATAGCATCACTATTATATTTCTTATAATCTACTTTCATAGTCTTTAAACTATTATCTAAATAATTTTTCATACCTGTATAAATACCATCTTCTGAATTATCAACTAAATTTCCATGATTATTTTCTATAAAAGTTCTAGGTCCAACTACGTCTGTACTAAATGTTTGAAGCCCTAATATATCTGCTTCAATCAAAGCAAGTCCAAATCCTTCATATTCACTTGAAAGTACAAAACATGAACATTTTTTTATAACTGGAAAAGGATTTGACATAGAAAATATAATAACAATATTACTAGATGATTCTTTTGATTTAGCGTATTTTAATGTATCTTCATACAAATTACCATAACCACCAATTATAATTAAATAAATATCTTTATTTTCTTTCCATAACTTATCAAAAGCATCTATTAATCTAAAATGACCTTTTTCATAAGAAAATCTACCTACATTTATATATTTCTTTGCATTAGAATCTAAGATCTTATTCAAATCTTTTAATGACACGTTAGAAATAGTATCTTTATCAAAAGAAACTTTCTTTTTAGATTTTTCAATTATTCCATCCACATCAATACAATTATCAACAATAACAATTTTTTTCCAATTAGATTTATCTACATACTTTTGAGTTGGTTCTAGTAATGTTTCATTAACAATAGCAACCTTATCATATGCATTATAAGCATATTCAATAATGTGTTTCTTTTGGTTTTTCTTAACTACTATTTCTTCATTAATATCAGCATGACAGAATATAGATTTCTTGCATTTAAATTTTGAGAATAACATTATAAACTTAACATTATAACCATAAAATTGAATGACATTATCAAATTTTGCAGGACCATAAGTACGCACAACTTCAGTATCAAATATTTTTTCAATTTTATTTAAAACTTTTTTACCTAAATTAAATCTTGAATTAAAGAAAATTAAGATTCTTTCAAATAAAGTACAATTTACTCCACCCATAATAGGAAAATAGTTAACTTTTTTTAAAATTGAATCAACCATACCTGGATTATTAGCTACAGCTGAAGGTTGGAAAGTTAAATATATATTATATTTATCTAAATCTATATTATTTAAAAGATTAGATAGAGATGTAGTTATTCCATTCATTTTGAAAGGTCCTGGATATAACAATATATTCTTTTTACCATTATTCTTCATTTTAATTTCTTTAACATTTGTTTTTTTATTTAATATTACTTTTTTCAATAAATCTTTAGTAGCATTTAAATTATCATATTTACAATATTTTTTCAAAAATTCATCTATATTATAAGAAATATTTTCATCTATTTTTTTAAATAATTCATCTACACTATTAGCTTGTGGGAATGGTAATTCATCCATACTAATATACATACCACGATCTCTTAAATATTCCTCTTTGTCATATGTAAATAATATAATTTTATTTTTTGTTAAAGCATAATCATAAAAAACACTAGAATAATCAGTTACTAAAACATCACAAGCATTTAAAAATTCATATGTTTCATATCTTTTATCGAAAGGTTTAATCTTTTTATATACATTTAAATCAACAGATGCACTATCTAAAGGATGCAAATTAACAAACATTATTTGATTATCACTAAGTTTTTCTTCAAACATATCTAAATGTTTTTTTATGATATTACTAAGTTTATCAGTTTCTTGAGTTCTAACAGTTCCTCTCCAAGTAGGCATATAAGCAATAACTTGTTTACCAGATAAGTTTAATTCTTTTTTTACATTATTTCTTGCCTTTTTATCAAAAAATATAGTATTTCTAGGATATCCAGTAAGTAATATTTTTGATTCAGAAATATTCTCTAACATATAATCTTCTACCATATGATCCATAGTATATTCATTAGGATAAAGTAAATAATCAGATGAAACAAAATTCTTTTGAATATTTCCAATATTTAAAATATCATTTTTAACTTTTTTACCTAAAGTTTTTAATGGAGTTCCATGCCAAGTATTTAAATATATTTGTCCTTCTTTTTTTGTGAAAAAGGGTAAAAAGGATGTATCATTAAATAAATACTTACAAGAAGACATCAATTTATAATATTTTTTTGTCCTAATTACTGCACATTCAATACCACTAAATTTGTGAAACTCTAACATTTTTTCAATTTTTGATTTAGTATCTTTTTCTACAACTAAATATATTTTATAGTCACTATAGGCTTCATTTTCCATTAACTCTTTTAAAATATAAAATATATTTCCATCTATATTAACGCCATGAGATGACTCTAATAATATAGTTTTATCAATTATAGGTAACTTTTTATAATATTTACTATAAGAATATCTATTTAACTTGTAAAAAAAGTCTCCAGTAAAAATGCCTTTTAAAATATTAATTATTCTTTTAATCATATTATTCACACTCCTCGCACATTATTTTTTTTATAACTCTTTCACTAGCATTTCCATCATCTAAATAATTATATTTATCATTAAATTTCTGATAAGTATCTTTAAATTTAGTAACGCTTTTATCAACATTACTAATACATTCTTCTAGTTCTTCTTGCGTTTTAACAATAGGACCAGGTAATTCATCTAAAGAAATATAGAAATCTCTTAGATTATTTTTATAATCATCAAAATCATACATATAAAATAACACTGGTCTTTTTAAATTAGCATAATCAAAGAAAACACTTGAATAGTCAGAAATTAATAAATCGCTAACTAAATAAATATCATTAATTTCATCATAACTAGCAACATTATATACAAATCCTTTATATTTAGACAAATCTATTTTATTTGCTATAAAATAATGTGGTCTAAATAAAATTACATAATCTTTTGAAAATTTCTTTTTTAAAGAATCAAAATCTATTGCTAAATCATATGTATAACCAACTCCAGAAGTATGTTGATTATCTCTAAACGTTGGTAAATAACAAATTACTTTTTTATTTTTTGGAATACCAAGTTTTTCTTTTATTTTATCAATATCTTTTTTATTTTTATTAAATAGCGAATCATTTCTAGGATAACCTTCTTCAATTATAATATCCTTTTTACCTAAAGCCACCAAATTAAATGCAGAAGTAAACTTTTCAGTACAATATTTACTAGGAGAAATAAAATAATCGAACTTCTTAGCATCCATATCGTTCCTTTTTCTAATTTCTTCCACAGTATTTAACACCGCACCATTTACTTCAATATCATATCTTAATCTCTTTAATGGAGTTCCATGCCAACACTGAACATATACTTGATTTTTCTTTTTAGTTATACTTTCATCCATTATTGAATTTACAATCCAGTATTTAGACATTGATATATATTTATAATAATCACTTGTTTTAGTCTTAACAATCTTTAATCTTTTATCTTTGATAACTTCATGTTTACTAGGATCATTAAAAGCCCATATAAATTTATAATCCTTAAACTCATCCATAGTTATCATTTTTTCATAAATTGCCTTCGGAGAACACGTATAATTTCTTCCGTCAAATACTTCGAAGAATACCATTTTACTATCAACTTTATAACAAATTTTATATTTTAAATATGCTAATTTTTTTAAAAATAATCTAGTTGATCTTACTAATTTTCTAAACATTATATTTTTTTTAGAAATATCAATTAAAATTGTTTTGATTTTTTTCATAAGCACTCCTCTATTAATTTTAGTAACATTTCAGTACTACCACCATTTAAATTAGTAACATATTTTTTTCTAAACTTTTGAAAAGCTTGTTCATTATATTTTTTATTATCTAACATATTCATCATATCTTTTGCATTTCTAAATGTACATCCAGGCAATTCTTTAAACAAATCAATATTTATACCATTTTCTTTATTATATTGATCATAGTCATATACATAAAATATAACTTTTTTATTAAGTATACACGAATCTACTGCAACAGCAGAATAATCTGTTATAACATAATCAGAAACTCTTATAAAATCAAATGTAGTATATTTATTTCTATCAATGCATATAACTTTATCATCATTTTTATTTACATCTTTTGGATGCAATGAAACAATTAAATTGTATTTATCTTTATCAATGTTTTTAATTAATTCATCCACATTATTTCTACCATCACTTCTAAATGTAGGAGCATATAATAAATTAATCTTTTTCTTCAAACTTGGATATTCTTTATATATTTGTTTAACAATTTTATCATTCGGTTCAAGCAAAGAATCTATAGTTGGCGTACCAATTTCTAATACTTTAGAAACATCAACGTTAAATGCTTCAGCAAAATATTTATTCATAGCCTTTGAGCCACTAATAACATAATCATAATTACAATGCATACATAACATTTTTGCGATTTTAGGATTCATTCCATCAGAGTATCCTATTGTTTGATATCCAAACTTTTTAATAGCTGCAAGTGAATGCCATAACTGAATAATCTTAGTATCTTTTTTGTGTTTTAATAAACTGCTTACTATATTATATCCATCTACAATTATAACTTTAGATGTAGAGGCATAAACCATTTGTTTATATAGGTTGAAATAATAAGATAACATTGATAATATCTCATGTTTTCCTTTTCTATTCTTCTTTTCATTTCTTATCGTAGAATTAACACCTGAAGATATTTTTTTACATATAACTTTTACTGACACACCATCTTTTTCTAAACCATCTATCAATCTTTGATAATTAAGTGGAACTTCATCAAATTGTCTACTTAAGAAAAATACTTGATTTTTTCTTCTAGTAAATAATTTTATAAAGAAATATATAATTCTCAAATGCCATTTAAATATCCATAATATTAATAACAATATAGTTTGTTTCATTTATACTACCCCTTCATTTATTTTAATATTAAAAATCTTAACATCTCTTCTTTATCTTTTTTACCTTCTATAATATCATGAATTAAATTTATTATAGGCATTTTAACTTTTTTACGTCTAACTAATTTGTGAATAGATTTTAACGTATACATACCTTCAACTGTAGTATTTTCTAAATATTTATCTATCTCTTCTTTACTAGCTCCACTACCAATTAAATAACCAAAACTAAAGTTTCTAGAGTTTTTACTAGTACATGTCATAAGAATATCTCCAAACCCAGCAAAAGATAGTATTGATTTCTTTTTACCACCTAAAGCATCAATTAATTCTTTTATATCATTCATACTTTCAGTTAGAAATAATGCTCTTGTTGAGTCTGTTACTCCCATACCTTCTAGCATACCACTAGCAATTGCCATAACATTTTTAATACTACCACATATTTCTATACCAGTAATATCTCTAGTTCTTCTAAATTTAGTAGTTGAATTTTCAAAGCATTTACGAATAATCATTTCAGTTTTATGACTCTTAGTTGCCATACTAAAACCAATAGGAGCATCTTTAATCATATCAACTGCAAAAGTTGGTCCTGATATTACAGCTACACTATTCTTTAAATATTTAGCAAATACATCATTTAAAAATAAACATGTATTTTGTTGAATACCTTTAGTAGCAATCAACACAGGTTGATTCTTTTTAATATATTTAGCAAGTTGTTTAGTAACGTCTTCAAAAGCAAAAGCTGGAATAGCCATTACTATTAAATCTTTTCCTTCAACTGTTTCTTCTAAATTAGTTGTAAATTTTATTTCTTTCGGAATTTTATATCCATTTAATTTTTTACTTGTTCTCGTTTTATCTAAATTCTTTGCTTCCTTTTCATTATGTGTCCACATTTCAACAGTAACATTATTCTTTACTAGAATATGTGAAAGTGCTAAACCAAAAGCACCAGCACCAAGTACACCTACTTTCATCTATTCACCTCTACAACAATTATAACAAAATTTAAATATATTTCAAAATTTGATGATGAAAAACGTTAATTAATAGTAAATAGTAATGAAAATTTACATTTTATTAACAAAAAAAGTTCAATTTCTTGAACTTTATAAACTTAACATTTGTTTTGACTTCATATATTCATAACCAGCTAAACCAAGTAATATCATAAGTATTAATGTTCCAGCTAAATCTATTCCACCAGTTTTTGGATTAACTAATAATGAATTTGTAAATATAACTTTTACAATAACATCACTTGCTGGCATTGTAAATTTACCATCTTTAACTTCTATAGTATTTCCATTACTATCAGTAACAATTATTTTATCTACTCTATATCCTCTATCAGGATTAGTATCAATTGTTATAATGTCACCTGCTTTAGCATTATCAAGATTAACATCTACAGATCCTTTTCCAGTTACTTCTTTATTAATTGAGTAATCATTAGAATATTTAACAATATAAGCAGAAGAATTATAAATATTTTCTATATAAGTTGCATTCATAAAATCATTAAATTTATCACTATCTCCTTCAGTTATACCATTAGAGCCAACATAAATATAATCATCATTAGAAGTAACATCTAATTTAAATAATAAATTATTTTTAATATCGCTAGTTAATGTCCAATCTTTATTTAAATTATTAAATCTTTTAGAATCAACCATAGCATAAACTTTATCAACTTTATAATTATAATTAAGAATGTAATTATTAGTTTTATCTATAAAGAAATCTGTATGAAATAAATCATCAGCAATAAAGAATTCATCTTCAAATATGCTTCTAACATTTTTTGTATCTTTTAAATTTCCATCTTTATCATATGTAAATATAATTGGATAAGAATCTAGTTCATTATCTGGATCTTCAACATAACCAACCACTTGGTAATTGTTATCTTTATCAATATCAACTAAAACCATCATAGTATTTTTATTATCAACTCTCTCACTTTTTTCAAAAATCAATTTTCCATCAGAATCATATTTTCTAAAGATACCTTCGAATATATCTGAATTCTCACCATTATCATAATTTATAGTAATTGTTTCTTTCTCTATTGCAACTAATAAATTATCGTCTTTGTCTATTTTTATATCATATGGACTTACAAACACATCGATTGACTCGGAATTAGTTTCTTTTGTGCTCTCTTCACTTATTTCTTCCGTCCACAACTCATTTCCATCTTTGTCTATTTTAAAGATATCCATATAACCTGAATTAGGAATAATATAAATGTTATCTTTAGAATCGACTAATATATTATTAAATTCTTCAAAACTATAAAGTTCTAGTCCTCCAAGTTTATATTCTTTTGTCCATAGTTCTTTTCCATCTTTATCATATCTAATAGCAAACATCATAGTTCCAATTGCTTCTTTAAATACTTTTTCATTATTTTTTAATACGCTTTTACTTTTGAATTTATTTTGAGAACTGCTTAAAATAGTAGATCTTGTTTTAGTAAAATCATAATAACCTACTGCAACTGCTCCACCATCAGATAATGTTTCAACACCAACAAAGTTTTCAAAATCATAATTTCCATCATCATAATCTTTTTCCCAAATCATATTGCCATCTTTATCATATTTAACAATCATAGCATTATAATCAGGCCAACCATCATCAGCAATAAATCTATAGTATCCAACCGCATAATGTTCATTATTCATATTTGTTGCACTATCAACAAATACATTTAATTCACTATCCTTATGGTTATATGTCTTTTCCCACTCTTTTGTTGGTGCAGCATATACAACACTAAAGCATAAAAATAAAGACATAAATATTAACAATTTTTTTTCTCATAACTTCTACTCCTTATTATCAACTACATTTTATAATAAAATTTTTTTAAAGTAAATAAAAAACTCCAAAATGAACTAGTCAAGTAAAAGTAGACAGTTTATAAAATGACCCATTAAAACCCTAAT